>JARRPX010000016.1 GCA_037382465.1 Anaerolineales bacterium
GTACCCGTTGTTCACGCCGTTCGTCATAAACTGGCCGCGCGAAGGCTATTATCTCGGTTTTGAATTGATCATGGACATCGGCGGCATCATGATCGTCGTTGGTGTGATCATGGCTGTTCTACGGCGCACCTTCCGCCGTCCGTCCTATCTGCCGAATCGCTGGGACGACTGGTTCTCGTTGGGATTGCTCATGATCCTGGCCCTGCTCGGGTTCGCCACAGAGGCCGTGCGTTTGCAGAGCGTCAACCCGGATTGGCAGTCCTGGTCACCGATCGGCAGTATGCTCGCCGGGCTGCTGCGCAGATCTGGTTTTTCCCTCGACGCTGCGGTTGCGATTCACCCTTATCTGTTCTGGCTGCACGCCGCCACGGGCATGCTTTTCCTCGTCAGCCTGCCCTTCACCAAGTTGCGGCACATGATCCTGGGCCCGCTCAACATCATCACCCGCTCCCAGCGCCCCAACGGCGCCCTCGAACCGATCGCAGACATCGAGAATGCGGAAAAGCTGGGAGTCGGAGAGATCGACGAATTCCAAAGCCAGCCGCTGCTCATGATCGACGCCTGCGTGCAGTGCGGGCGCTGCGAAGACGTCTGCCCGTCGACGGCTAGCGGTATGCCCTTTTCCCCGCGTGCGCTGCTCGAAGGTCTGGATTTCAGCCTGAAAACCACCCTGACCGCGCCGGTAGACGGAAAGCCGCCTGCATTACTGGGCGAAGCGGTCTTGAAAGAGACGCCCTGGCTGTGTACGACCTGCGGCGCTTGTCTGGAAGCCTGCCCGCTGATGATCCATCCGGTCAGCACGGCGATCGAACTACGCCGTTATCTCACCCTGACCACCGGTGAGGTTCCCAAGTCCGTCGGGGACACACTCACCCAATTCGAGCGGCGCGGCAATCCCTGGGGGCTGCCCAAGGAAGACCACGCGCCCTGGGTGAAAGAACTGGGTGTGCGCGTACTCCAGCCAGGAGACGAAACCGACGTGCTGTTCTTTATCGGCTGCGCGTACGGCTACGACACCCGCGGCAGGCAAGCCGGCGCGGATTTGGTACGCTTGCTGCAGCATGCCGGGGTCGATTTTGCAGTCCTCGGCGCAGCGGAAGGCTGTTGCGGGGAAACCGCACGCCGTCTGGGCCACGAATACCTCTTTCAGGTGATGGCGCAGGAAAATATCGAAGCCTTCGAAACCGTCAAATTCCAACGGATCGTATCGGCCTGCGCACACTGTTTCAACACGCTGAAGAACGAATACCCGCAGTTTGGCGGTGATTACCGCGTGCAGCACCATTCCGAACTGCTGGCCGAGCTGCTGGAAGCCGGCAAGTTGCAGACGCGCCCGACGGACGACGGCCGCGTTTTTAGCTACCACGACTCCTGCTACGTCGGACGCATCAACGGCCTTTTCGCGGAACCGCGCAAAACGCTGAACAGCGTCGATGGTTTGAAGCAGGTCGAATTCGAGCGGAACAAGATCAACGGATTTTGCTGCGGCGGCGGCGGTGGGCACATGTGGATGGAAATCGACCCGAACACGCGCATCAGCCACAGACGCCTGGCCGAAGCGGTCGAAATCCAGACGGACGTGATCGTGACGGCGTGTCCCTACTGCACGATCATGCTCGATGACGCCATCCGCTCGAAAGGCATGGGGGAGGAAATGGAAGTCAGAGATATTTGCGAGGTGCTCGCCGCGAACAGCGAATTGTAAAAGCGTCGGCTCTCAGATCTCGATCTCCGACATATACTTCGCCCCGCAGCGGTAGCACACAGCAAGGGGATTCTCTCGCCGGAAGTCGCGGAAGCGTTCCGCCCGGTCGCCGTTCCAAATCTCCTCGATCGTCGCTTCTCGCACGTTGCCGAGACAATAATCCGGAAAATCGACGCAGAAATTCGCATCGCCGTTGGGTTGGATGTCGATCAGTCTTTCGACGTTCATGCACCGCTGTGAGCCGACCGGGCTCGTAGCTTCCAGGAACCAGGTCCTGTATTCTTCTACGGACAACGGCATGTAGGGAAAATTCTCGAGATCTTCGAGGTTCGCCAGGTAGCGATTGTGCTGTGTTCGAAATTCATCGACATCCACGCCGGATTCCTCGTGATGGAAACCGCGCCACGAAAACGCCGCGGAGGCGAAATGCGCCTCCAATTCTCGTTCGTATACCTGCCCGACTTGTTCGGGAACATAGTAATACGGCACGATGTTGATGCTGCCGATTCCCAGGCTGCGGGCGACATCCGGCATCTCGCCAAGGCCGCGGTAGGAGAAGGGACTGATCGTGAAGCAGATCGAAGTGCTGATGCTCTTACCACCGTCTTGCCCCAACGTCTGGAGCGCTTCGATGCCCTCACGTAAGCGTTGAAAGCTGCCTTCGACGCCGCGCACTTGATCGTGGATCTCTTCCGGCCCGTCTACCGAAATCGTAAGGTGCATGTCTCCGATGTGGACGAGGTCGGCCGCGTACGTTTTCAACATCGTCCCGTTGGTGTCGATTGAAATGAACATCCCGCAGCCGTTGATGTATTCCAGCAGATCGATGATGCCCGGAAATAGAAACGGCTCTCCCCCGCGCAGGAGAACGAAGCGAACACCGCGGTCGGCCAATTCATCCACGAGCCGTTTCCAATCATCCAACCCCATCTCCTGCCGCAAGCGCGCTTTATCGGCGTGCATGTAGCCCTCTTCACTCCACTGGCCGCACATCTTGCAGCGCAAGTTACATACGTTCGTGATGGTGAAAGAAACGAATTTTGGAAAATTCATGATCCGCTCTCAAGAAGTCGAATTTATTCATGCGGCAAGCTTCGAAAATACACCGCAACGAAAATCATGGCGATCGGAAACGTGAGCGACCACAACCCGAGGCCCGCAAAGATGAGCAGTGGTAAATCGAACAGCGCCACGATGGTGCCGAAGATGCCCAGTCCACCGCTAATGATGAGGAAGGCACGGATCCAACCTGCCAACATTCCCCGGCCAAACACCGGGAGGACAAACAGCGTAGCCAGGCTGAGGAACATGTATCCGAGCGCCTCGAGCGCGAAGAATACAGAATGTAGATTGGGCATCGCCAATAACTGGAGTCCCTCAAGATTGCCGCTTACGAGGTTGAGACGTACGACGAACAACTGAATGTAATAATTCGTCGAGATGATCGTGGCATACACTACGGAAAAGGCGATAGCGATCAAGCTGAACACCTTTTTGGAAGAAGGTGCAATGCTATGGATGCACGCCATCACCACGATGACGGCTATTGTCACGAGTACTACGGGGATCATGTTGAGCATTTGCAGAAAATCGAAGCCTTCGGCGTATGCTTCGATTCCAGCCCAATCAGGAGGTGAATAAGCGATGGCCAGCACTGCAAAGAGAAGCGAGAAGATGGCAGCGAGAATCGCAGCCCAAAATCCCAGTTTTTTGACCGTGATTCGAGCGCTCGGTTGCTCTGAAACAAGATGCTGCATCAGCGGATTTCCCTTTGCCTATATGCGTGATAGATCTTCGTTACTACTTCTTGCTCCAATAGCGGTTTTCCAGCACGGAACCAAATGAAGCGCCGAGATAGAGAATCACTCCGGAAAAATAAGCCCAGAGCATCAAGATCACCACCGACGCCAAAGAACCGTAGAGTAAGCCGTAATTCGCCAGGTCGGAGTTCAAGAACCAGGCGAAGGCGGAGCGCGCCACACGCCACGCTATCCCCGCAAGCGCAGCACCCGCCAGCGCGGCGCGAGGATTGATCGTCCGGTTGGGCAAGATACGGAATACGAGCCACAAAAAGATAATGATCAACCCGGGGTCGATTAAGAATTGGATCCAAAAACCGAGAGTCGCTCCGCCGCCCGAAATCGGCCAAACCGTCAATGCGCTCAGCCAGACCGAAGCGATGAAAAGCAAACAGACAACGATTACGGAAGCGATCGCCGCGGCCCGACGACGGAGCAGCGACCGGTTCGAAGCCCCCCAGATTACGTTCATGGTTTCAAAGACCGAGAAAAAGACTGAAGAAGCGCTCCACACGAGCAGCAACCCACCGATCCACCCAAATGAACCCCTCGCTTGCAGAGTCTCATTGACGATACGCATTACCTCGCTGGCGATCCCGGGAAACGTCGCATTGAGATAATCACTTAACGGTTTACGTACGTCGTAGGCCACGAAAATCTTGCTGCTGAGAAAAATCAGAAACAGCAGCAAGGGAAAGATGGAAAGCAGCAGATGGTAAGCGACTCCCGCTGCTCGGATGGCACATCCTTGCCTGGTGTAAAGATCGAGGGTTTCGCGAACGATCCGCCAGGCTTCTTCCAGGAGCGGCTTCAACTTATCCACTCGAGGATCCGGATAGTCGGATGAAAGCCGCTGTTCACGCTCAGGCATCGATCGTTCATTTCTCCCGGCGCAGCCCGTAAGTTCGCAGTCTGCGGCACGACATCGACTACTATCGCGAGAAGGAACCAATCTGATCGGGTATGGAATTATTCGTTAAACAATTGGCCGACCGAGCGACCTTCATGCGCCCGCAGGATCACTTCCGCCAAGAGCGGCGCTACGGACAAGACTTTCATATTTGGCAGGATATTTTCCTTCGGCAGCGGGATTGTGTTGGTGGTGACGATTTCCTTGATGGGCAAATTGGCCAATTCCTCGAACGCCGGTGGAACGAAAAGCGCGTGGGTGAAGGAAAGATAAACGTCTTTGGCGCCGTGTTCTTTCACGATTTCCACGGCTTCGCACATCGATCCACCGGTGAGTACTTCATCGTCGACGAGGATCACATCCTTGTTCTCCACGCTCCCGATCACGTTTGTCGCCCGGGCACGAGGATGGTCTCCATTCCGTCTCTTCTCGACAAACGCAAGCGGAAGACCCAATTTTTCCGCGAAGTTGCGGCCTTTCTTCGCAAATCCCAAATCGGCCGTGGCCACCACCGCGTCCTTGAGGTGCTTGGACACGAAATAATCACTGAGGATGTGAAACGCGGTCAGCACATCACCGGGGATGGAGAAAAATCCCTGGATCTGGCCGGCGTGCAAATCGATCGTTATGTAACGATCCGTTCCCGCCACCTCGATCATGTCCGCGATCATGCGTGCGCTGATGGGAACGCGCGGCTGATCCTTTTTATCCGATCGGGCGTACGCCATGTAGGGGAACACGGCCGTAATCCGTCCGGCCGAATCACGGTTGAGGCAGTCGATGGTGATGAGTAGTTCCATGATGTTGCGATGGACCGGTGAACACATCGTCTGAATGAGGTATACATCCTGCCCACGAATGCTGCTGTTCAGGCGTACAAAAAGATTCTCGTTGGGAAATTCGATTAAGTCGTATGATTCCAGGGGAACTTTAAGATAATCGCTGATCTCTTCTGCAAGAGCCGTGCTCGCACTCCCCGCGAGCAGTTTGATATCTCCATAACCATATTGTTTTTTCATCTCGGTATTTGTGCCTCCTCGTTCGTCGCTGACTCGTCATGCAGTTCTTTCGATTATGTATTTTCCTGTTGAAGGAGTTCCCGAGCAGCCTGCCACGGGGACAACGTTCGCTCGACGACTTTTTCCAGAACTTCCTCGAATTTGCCGTCCGGTTGGGAATCAAGAAATCGTTCTACCAATCTTTCCCGAATGAGTGAATTCAGGGCAGCGCGTTGGCGTTCCCGTTCACGCTCGCCCCATCCCCCCGAATCGTGCAAGTATTGGCGGTGCTGCAGGATACCGTCGAGAAGCATATCGAAGCCTTTCCCCTCCGTTGAAATCGTGCAGAGTAC
Organism: Anaerolineales bacterium; assembly: GCA_037382465.1. Lineage (NCBI taxonomy): Bacteria > Bacillati > Chloroflexota > Anaerolineae > Anaerolineales > Anaerolineales bacterium. Next base: position 5,766 of record JARRPX010000016.1, read on the forward strand.
GGGCACGCACCACGCCGGCCCCACATCTCGCTTCTCCCCGTCCAAATCGGCTTTCCCGGGACGCCCCATTTCCAACATCGCCTGCAAAGCTCGCATCGCATTCTCCGTACCGGGCAAGTCCGCTTTGTTGACTACGAGAATGTCGGCGATCTCCAGGATGCCGGCCTTGATCGCCTGCACCTCATCTCCCATCCCCGGCGCCGTGACCACGACGGTCGTGTGCGCGGTGCGTGCGATATCGACTTCGGCTTGACCTGCGCCGACCGTCTCGATCAGGATCACATCGAATCCGGCAGCATCGAGAGCCTGCGCGACGCCCCCCGTCGTGCTCGCCAACCCACCCGGCGCACCTCGGCTGGCCATGCTGCGAACGAAAACACCCGGGTCTCCGCAAAGATCACGCATCCGGATACGATCCCCCAATATTGCGCCGCCGCTGAAGGGGCTGCTTGGATCGACTGCCACGACGCCCACTTTGATGGATGCTTCCTCACCATCCGGAGTGGCCGCGCGCAGCCGTCGTACCAGCTGGTTGACCAGAGTCGATTTTCCCGTCCCGGGCGCCCCCGTTATGCCAATCATGTGCGCGTTACCCGTACGCGGGTATAGATCAGCCAGCGCCTCCAGTCCTTCTGCTTCTTGATTTTCGATCAGCGATAAAAGACGGGCCAACGCCAGCCGATCGCCGGCCAACACGTTTTCAACCAATCGCATATGAACTTTGGTTTTACGCACGAATCCCAGCGGCTTTCACCGCGTTCTCGATGGCCTCGATGATGTCTTGGGTTCGAGTGCCAGGCCCAAAGACTGCGGCTACGCCCATCGCGTGCAGCGCCTCCACGTCCTCATCCGGGATAATGCCGCCAATGAATACCTTCACCTGATCCTGGCCTTGTGCTTTGAGGATATCCAACACCCGGGGAACCAGAGCCATGTGAGCGCCGGAAAGAATCGACAATCCGACCACATCGACGTCTTCCTGCAATGCAGCCTCCGCAATCATTTCCGGGGTTTGCCGTAAACCAGAATAGATGACCTCCATGCCTGCGTCGCGCAATGCTCGCGCAACGACTTTCGCGCCTCGATCATGCCCATCCAGACCTGGTTTGGCGATCAACACACGTATTCTATTCTCTGTCATATCACCTGTCCGTGCTTCGCTACTTGGGTTCGAGGCGATTATACACTACTCGACAAACGACGGACAAAACATTCCACCTTACTCTTCGACTTCAAGGCCTCCTTCGAAATTTCGTGACTCGAGTCAGCTCCCTGACTGCCGCATTTACGCCGGCAGGGAGCTGAATCCCATCGCCTGACGCACGAGCGCCATGGTCTCGCGGGCTTCCTCACGCATGCGCTTCGTACCCTGCACCAGGATCTCATCCACGAGCGACGTTTGCGCGGCGTACGCCTGCCTGCGCTCTCGAATCGGCTCGAGAAATCGGTTCAAAGCCAAACTCAGTTTGCGCTTGACCTCGACGTCGCCAACTTTTCCCTTGCGGTAGCGTTCCTCGAGTTCTGCGACCTCATCTGCATCGTCGTTGAAAGCCTCGTGATAGATGAAAAGCGGGTTGCCTTCCACTTTGCCGGGAACGTCCGCCCGGATTCGCTTCGGGTCCGTATACATAGTCTGCACCTTGTGCGTCACAATTTCAGCGTCGTCCGAGAGATTGATCACGTTCCCCAGCGAACTACTCGCCTTCGACCGTCCATCGGTGCCCACCAAAATCTCACCCAGAAGCGCCTGCGGTTCCGGGAAAACAGCGGCGTACATCCGATTGAAGCGGCGCGCGATCTCTCGCGTCACCTCGACGTGTGCCGCGTTGTCTCTGGCAACAGGCACGAGGTGGGCACGGGGTAAGAGGATGTCCGCGGCCTGTAGCACCGGATAACCCAGCAAGCCAAACGGCAACGTTTCGAGGCGGGCATCGCGGGCCATGTCTTTCAAACTGGGGACGCGTTCCAATCTCGGTACACTGACGAGCATCTCGAAAATCAGGTTGAGCGTGTAGGTTTCGGGAATCCCGGATTGCAAGAAAATCACACTCTTTTCCGGATCGATACCGACCGCAAGATAATCAAGTACGATCTCCCGCGTATAGGCGCGGATTTTGGCGATCGACTCCTTCTCCGGCTTCGTCGTCAGTGTATGCAGGTCTGCGATGATGTAAAAGCTCTCATATTCATCCTGGAGGAGCAGACGATTTTTCAAAGTTCCCACGTAATGGCCGAGGTGCAACCGGCCGGTGGGACGATCTCCGGTCAGGATGCGTTGTTTTTTCTCCACGAGTAACTCCTTCGAAGCGTACGACCATCGCTTTCCATGGGGGAATCATAAACGCTCATCCCAGTTGGGGACGAGCGTTTCACTGCCCGCGGTGCCACCCCGTTTAGATCAGCGATCACAAGAAAAATAAACCGCCGATGATGCGACGGGATTTGTGAGCCAGCCTCACTCGTTTCAGGCACTACGTCTATTGCGATGCCCTATGCCCGGATAACGGTGGCATCTCCGGCGCGGGCTACTCGATTTCCCTTTCGCCCTGCAGCTCCGAGGCCCATTCCAAACCGGCGTGCGGGTGGAACTCTCACCTGGTGCCACTCTCTGTGCCGTCGTATCGGTATGTACTCGCCCTCTTCCCAGCCTTTTGTGTGGTCGTATTTTTTAACATTATAGGATTCGGGAATCTCACTGTCAACACCGCAGGAACGGGTCCGGTGTTTCTTCCTATTCAATCAAAGTCTGTAAAAAAGAACAACTCATGCCGGGATGTGTTCTTCGAGTTTGGAAAGGATGCGATTCTTCGGCATGAAACCGGTAAGCCGGCCAACGGGCTCGCCCTTGACGAACAGCAGTAAAGTCGGAACCCCCATGACGCCAAAGCGCATCGTGGTATCGACGTTGGCATCGATGTCCAACTTTACAACTTTCACCTTGCCGTTCCATTCCTGCGCCAATTCATCAACGATGGGGTCTAATTGTTTGCACGGGTGGCACCACGCTGCGCCGAAATCCACCAAAACGGGAATGTCAGATTCGAGTACTTCTGCATCAAAATTTTCGTCCGTGATTTGCGGCAGATTGGCCATTTCTCCTCCATTGATTGGGCGCATCGGGATGACCCTTGCGTTGCTATTGTCTATCGGATGATTTCGCAGATACGGATCTTACCTTTCACCCAACATACTCCGGGCGAGATCGTACTTGCCGAACGTTGAATTGTCAACCCTCTAATATGCCTATCACAGCTCGGTTACCAAGTGCCGGACACAGAAACAGCCAGCCCTCGTCTGCGAACGCGGTGACTTTCGTATCCCTCCGGAAGCTAGCCAATCCAGTTGCCCTTTTTAGCTTTCTTGACGCCTCCCAAAGCGCATGGTATGATCGTTCTTGGCTTTATTAGCACTCTCAATTTGAGAGTGCTAAATTGTCGTGTGAGGGAAATATGGAGCCCCTGACGGAGCGTCAGGAGACGATTCTTGCGTTAATCGTTCACGATTACGTCGAGACGGCAAAACCGACGGGATCGAAGACGCTGGTATCCAAGTATAATCTGGCCGTGAGTTCCGCCACGGTGCGCAACGAGATGGCCTTTCTCACGGAACTCGGCTTGCTGCGTCAACCGCACACCTCGGCCGGGCGCGTCCCCACGGAAAAGGGGTATCGCTATTTCGTGCGCAAGTTGTTGGGCGACGCCGACCTTCCCGCCGCAGAAAAGCGCCTGATCAGCCATCAATTCCATCAAGCCAAACGCGGCAGCGATGAATGGGTCCAACTGGCGGCGACTGTCCTTGCCCAGCAATCCAAATCGGCTTCCCTGGTGACCGCTCCCAGCCCGGAACGGTCCATATTCAAACAAGTGGAACTGATCGCCACACAAGATCATCAGGTGCTCCTGGTGCTGGTGCTGCAAGGCGGGGACGTGCGGCAGCAAATGTTGGCCCTGGCCGAAGTCATCAATCAAGAACAACTTCGCGAGGCTTCCACGTTGATCACGCGCCTGTGCAGTGGAAAAAACACGGATCAGGTCGCCCGCCAGGCGAATCAATTTCAAGGTTTGGCGCAGGAAGTTACGCACCTGATTTCGGAGATCATGGCGCGTGCCGACGCAGTATGGTCCGGTGAAATCTACCGCGACGGAATCAGCAACATGCTGGCTCAGCCCGAGTTCGTCGATTCACCCCAGATTCAACAAGTGGTGCGCCTGCTTGAAGAACGCAGTTACCTGGAGGAGATTCTGGCCAAGGTGCTCAATCCGAAGATCGGCGACGTTCAAGTGGTCATCGGAGGAGAAGGAGCCTGGGAGGAACTCAAGGATTTTTCGATCGTTCTGGCGCGATATGGTGCGCCGGGCCGCGCAACCGGCGCCCTGGGCGTGCTCGGTCCAACTCGCATGGCCTATGGGCGAACGATCTCAGCCGTCAGCTACGTGGCCGGTTTGTTGAGCGATCTGGTGATCGGCACGTATTCCGACTAGGGCCGTTCCCGTAGCCGCGTTTGCCATGTGAGGAAACCATTCGAGGCGCTGGCACACGAGCGGCCGGCCACAAGTGAAAAACAATAACGAAATAGAAAAATGAGGTACCCGTGACAACAGAGAAATCAAAAAAACAACCTTCCCAAAATGAAGACGCCGAACAGCTTTCGTTTGAAAATTCATCGGAAGACGCCGAAAAGGATCAGGACGAAAGCAGGCCACAAGAGAACGTCGTCCAGGCGGAAGAAGAAAACACCGCAGCAACCGAATCCGATGCGCAGCTTGCCGATGTAGAAGAAGACGTAGTCGAGCTGACGTATGAGGAACTGCAGGAAAAGGTGGAATCGCTGCAGACCGAAGTCGAACGCCTGCAAAAAGAGTCTGCGGAATACCTCGACGGATGGCAGCGAGCGCGCGCGGAGTTCGCCAATCTCAAGAAGCGCGTCGAACGAGAAAAGAGCGAGATGCGGGAACGAATTATCAGCGAGATCATCTCCCATTATCTCGACGTACTCGACGATTACGATCGCGCCCTCAAGGATCGCCCCGAAGAGAACGTGGATGAAGCCTGGATTGCGGGGCTCGAAATGATCCGCCAAAAGCTGAAAGCCGTTCTCGAGTCGGAAGGAGTCGAGGTCATACCGGCAGAAGGAATGGATTTCGATCCGAACTTGCACGACGCCATCAGTTACGAAGACAGCGAAGAATACGAGAATGGTCAGATCATCGAGGTGATCAAGCAAGGATATCGGCTGGGGGATCGAGTCATCCGTCCGGCCGTGGTGCGTGTGGCGAAGTAGGAGGCACACATGAGTAAAATTATCGGCATCGACCTCGGCACGACGAACTCGGTTACGGCGATTATGGAAGGCGGAGAGCCCACGGTAATCCCTTCTGCGGAAGGCAGTCGTTTATTCCCTTCCGTCGTTGCCATCAATCCCAAAAACAACGAGCGCGTCGTCGGCCTGGTCGCTCGCCGGCAGGCGATCGTCAACCCGGAGAACACGATCTTCTCCATCAAACGGTTCATGGGACGAAAAATGTCCGATCCCGAAGTCCAGCGCTGTTTGCAGTTCATTCCCTACAAGGTCACCGAAGCGCCGAACGGAGACGTGCGCGTGCTGATGGGCGGAAAGGAATACGCGCCGCCTGAAATTTCAGCCATGATTTTGGGCAAGATAAAGGCCGACGCGGAAGCCTACGTCGGTGAACCGATCACGCAAGCTGTGATCACCGTACCGGCCTATTTCAACGATGCGCAGCGTAACGCCACGAAGGACGCAGGTAAAATCGCAGGGCTGGAAGTCTTGCGTATCATCAACGAACCTACGGCATCTTCACTTGCCTACGGACTCGGTAAAAAATCCGACGAGACCATCGCCGTGTACGATCTCGGAGGCGGCACTTTCGACATCTCGATCCTCGATGTCGGAGAGGGCGTCTTCGAAGTGCGCTCGACCAACGGGGACACCTTCCTCGGCGGCGACGACTTCGACCAAAGGATCATCGATTGGGTTGCGGATCGATTTCTCGAGCAGGAAGCGATCGACTTGCGTTCCGACCGGCAGGCTCTTCAGCGATTGAAAGAGGCGGCTGAAAAAGCCAAAATCGAACTCTCGACGGTTATGGAAACGGAAATCAACCTGCCCTTCATCTCCGCCGACGCATCCGGACCAAAACACCTGAACGTCAATCTCACCCGCGCAAAACTCGAGCAGTTGACGGAAGACCTCATCGAGCGCTCGATTGCCCCATGCGAACAAGCGCTCAAAGATTCGAATCTGGAAACCAGCGATATCAATGAAATCATCCTGGTGGGAGGCATGACACGCATGCCGGCCGTTCAGGATGCGGTGCGGAAGATATTCGGCAAGGAGCCACACAAGGGCGTCAATCCGGATGAAGTCGTCGGCCTGGGCGCATCCATACAAGCTGGCGTTCTTGGTGGAGAGGTGAAAGACGTCTTACTCCTGGATGTGACGCCACTGACGCTTTCCATCGAGACCCTCGGCGGTGTGGCCACGTCGTTGATCGAGCGCAACACGACCATCCCCACACGGAAGACGCAAGTCTTTTCGACGGCGACGGACCATCAGCGGGAAGTGGAGATCCACGTCGTGCAGGGCGAACGCCCGATGGCGGACGCCAACAAATCCCTCGGCCGCTTTACGCTAGACGGCATTCCTCCCGCACCGCGCGGAGAGCCCCAAGTCGAGGTGACGTTCGACATCGACGCAGATGGGATCCTGAAGGTCAGTGCCACCGACAAGGCGACCGGCCACAGCCAGCACATCACCGTTACGGCTTCTTCGGGGCTTTCGAACGAGGAAATCGATCGCATGCGCACGGAAGCCGAAAAACACGCCGAAGAAGATCAGAAACGGCGCGCGCTCGTCCAGTCCAAGAACGCTGCGGACAACGCGATTTACGCCACGGATAAAATCTTGTCGGAAGCGACATCCGAATTCCTGGAGCAGATCCAAGGAGACGTCACTGAAAAGGTCGCCAAGGTAAGAGAATCACTCGCCACAGAAGACCCCGCATTCATCAATACCGCAACGAACGAACTGCTTCAATATCTCCAAAGTATTGGGGCCACGATTCACGAACGACCCTCGCAACCATTGGGTGAGGAGTCGGCAGAAAGCGCCAGCGCGGCCAACGAGTAAGTCGATGCGGCAGAACTAGGAGAAAAAGATACTGGGAAGTACCCCCAGCGTGTACTTCCAGTTATTCGACATGGATCAGAAACGTGATTACTATGAAGTCTTGGAGTTGAATCGCGAAGCCACCGAGGAAGACATTCGGGCCGCCTATCGTCACCTGGCCAAGAGATATCATCCGGATGTGAACGCCAGCCCGGATGCAGCGGACCGCTTCAAGGAAATCAATGAGGCCTACGCCGTGCTATCCGACCCCGAACGAAAAGCGGCGTATGATCGCTACGGCCATTCCGGGTTGAAAGGGATGCCTTTCAACTTCGACTTCAACTTCAACGATATTTTCGAGCAATTCTTCGGCTTCGGCACGAGTAGAGGACGCAGCCGCAGAGCTCCCCGCCGGGGACCCTCGCTGCGCCACGATCTGACGCTTGAGTTCGAGGAAGCCGTTTTCGGTGTCGAGAAAGAGATCGAATTCACTCGATACGAAACCTGCTCGAGCTGCAACGGTTCGGGCGCCGAGCCCGGAACCACGCCCATTCGCTGCCAGACCTGCGGCGGCAGCGGCGAAGTCCGTCAGGTCCGGCAGACCTTTCTCGGCTCCATGGTCAACGTGACCACTTGTCCGGCCTGCCACGGCCAGGGAGAGACGATCGAAACACCCTGCCATACGTGCAACGGAGAAGGCCGCGTCCGCAAAACGGTCTCGCGCCAGATCTCCATACCCGCCGGCGTCGACGACGGAACGCAGGTACGCGTCACCGGCGAGGGAGAACCGGGGGTAAACGGCGGCCCGGCGGGCGATCTCTACATCGTCATCCAGGTCAAACCGCACAGCTATTTTCGGCGCCGGGGTGACGACATCCTGCTCGACATGTCGATCAACATCGCCCAGGCGACGCTCGGCGCCGACATCGAAATCCCCACACTCGAAGGCGATCATACGCTCGAAATTCCGGCGGGCACACAGCCCGGCAAAGTGTTCCATCTGAGGAACAAGGGCGTGCCGCACGTAAACCGGAACGGCCGCGGCGATCAACTCGTGGTCGTCTCCATCGAAGTCCCGCGTTCCCTGACTGCGGAACAGAAGCAGCTGTTTGAGGACCTGGCGAAATCCCTGGGCACGGAAGTTACCTTTCGCCAGCGCAGTTTCCTCGATTCGCTCAAAGAATTTTTCGGAGGCCTTTCCGATTGAAATGGCTTGAAGTCTCGCTGATCGTGGACGGAGAGCTGGCCGAAGCTGTCGCGGACGTTCTATCCCGGCATGTCCCCAATGGTGTTGCGCTTCAAATCGAAGATGCTGGAGATCGGGTAAATGCCTCGACCCGCGTTAAAGTCCTCGCCTACCTGAATGTCGACGACGGGACCGAGGCCAGGCGAGAAAAAATCGAGCAGGGTTTGTGGCATCTGGGTCAAATCCAGCCAATACCGAAACCAAGCTACCGCGTTATCGAAGAACAGAATTGGAATAAAATATGGAAAGCCAGCTACAAGCCGATACCGATCGGTGAGAGTTTGCTCGTTCTGCCGGCCTGGTACGAAGCGCCCAAGGGGAAACGGCAGGCGATCATCCTCGATCCCGGCATGGCCTTCGGCACCGGCTTGCACCCCACCACGCAACTCTGCCTTACCGCCATGGAAGATTATCTGGAAACCGGCGCTTCGGTCATCGATCTCGGCTGCGGATCGGGAATCCTCAGTATCGCCGCCATCCGACTCGGCGCAGGCACGGTATGGGCGCTGGATACGGATCCCACAGCAATCGAAAACGCACGAACGAACATCAAACGCAACGGAATGCCCGAGCGAATCCGCCTCGAAGAGGGCTCACTTCCGAATATACTCAACAACGAATCGGGGCAAGATTCGGCGGATTTGCTGCTGGCGAACATCTATTCAACCATCCTCGTTGACCTGCTCGATGCCGGATTGACACGAGCGGTCCGCCCTCAAGGGAGGTTGATCCTGTCCGGGATCATGCGTCATCAATCCGAGGCGATACGGGCGAAGTGCATGGCGCTCGGAGCGCAGCTACTCGAGACGCGCCGCGACGGGGATTGGGTGGCGCTCGTCCTTCGGAAACTTCCCGAGTTGCCGTAATCCGATCGTGCGAGCCGGCAAGCGCAAATCGACGCTGCATCATTAAACGCAGACACCCTCTTGCGAGGGTATCTGACGATCATTCAATTCATCTGGATGAATGCTTCGCGTTCAGCTTCCCTGATCCGTCACGCGTTTTCTGTAGCGATAGATGATTCTGCCGCGCGTAAGATCGTACGGCGAAACTTCGACACGGACTCGATCTCCAAGCAGGATGCGAATGTAGTAGCGACGCATCTTTCCCGAGAGATAAGCCAATACCTCATGACCATTATCGAGCTCCACCCGGAACTGTGTGCCCGGAAGCGCCTCGATGACGGTCCCTTCCAGTTCGATCTTCTCTTCCTTACCCATGCATTCCTCCAGATCTTGATTCTTTCCAGAAAATCATCAACGCGTGTGTTTATATTAATCCCGATAGCGGGCTTCCATTTTCCGCTGGCGGCGTTTGAGCCGGCGAATGGCTTTCTTGCGTTGAATCCTGCGCAGTTCGCTCTTAGAAACGAACCAGCGCTTTCTTCGAACGGTGCTTAAGAGCCCGCTCTTCGCCACCTTCTTGCGAAAGCGTTTCAGCAACTGCTCTTGTGATTCGTTCGGTCTAAGCACGACCGTTGCCACTTGTCCTCACCTCACTCTCACATTTACGTAGTATGTCAGTACAATTAAGAAATTATCTCTTCGTCTTCGAGTGTGGTTTCCAACGCATCTGCAACGAGTTCTATATCCAATCGCTCGCGTTCCGGGTCGAAGTCGGACACCCGAATACGGACCTGCTGCCCCACGGAAAGCATCGGCGTTTCGTCATCGACCTGCAGAAGTCCTTCGGGGCCGTCACCGACGAGAATGTACACGCCCGATGCTGCGATGTGAGAAACGATCCCGTCGTGTTCCTGTCCCGCTTCAATTTTCCCAACCGCCGCTTCCCAGGGACTGGGCTGCAAACGTTTGAGACTCAAGCCAATCCGGTTCGCCTCTCGATCCAGGCGGATGACCTGGATTTCGATTTCCTGACCGATTTTAACGATCTCACTCGGATCGTCGACTCGATTCCAGGATAGTTCGGATATATGGACCAGACCGTCCGCACCGCCGATATCGACGAAGGCGCCGAACTCGCGCAGGCTGGTTACTCTACCGCTTCGGATTTCGCCTTCCTCGAGCTTGCCGATCATCTCCGTCTTTCGGTCCTGGCGCCACTGGCGCACAGCTTTTCGTTCAGATAGAACCAGCCGGCGCCGGCGAGGGTCAACCTCAATGACCTTGAAGGGCATTTTTCGGCCGACCATGCGTTCCAGATGCACCGATCTGCTCGCTTCGTCCAGGCCCTTTGGCAACTCGCTGAGATGGGATGCGGGAACGAAAGCCCGCAAACGGCCGAAAGGCACGATCAGACCGCCCCGGTTGTAGCCGTTGGGCTTGAGCTCTAAAATTTTCTGCTGATCCATCAAGCGATTGGCACGAATCCAATCTGTGCTTTCTCGGGCCTGAGAGATCGAGACGATGAGATTGCCGTCACGATCCAATGGATCGATCACCATCACGGCAACTTCATCACCGACATTCGGAGCGGCATCATCGGCAGCAAGCTTATCCAGGTCTATACAGGGGACGATACCGTCGCGTTTCAATCCCAGATCGACGATCAACCCCTCGGTGTCGATCGCCAGTATATGACCATGCAGCAAATCCCCTCTCCGGGGATTCGCCATCTCCTCAACGTTATCGAGAAGCGTGGTGAAATCGTCCAATTTATCGGTCATCCCCTCTGCATCTTTGTTAAATAAACCTGGCCAGCGCGATCCCAAGCCGGCCAGACCAACTCACCCACCTCGACTCGATTCCTATCCAGCTACCCGCCCTCGCACACTCCTATTGATCTTTATGCAGCCCGAAGGGGGCTTGCGAACGCATGTTCATTATACTCACGCCAAGGGTGCTTGTCAAACAAAGTGGGCCTCGAGTCGGGCTTCCCGATAGCTTGTTAAGCCTCTGGCTGATCCCGGAGTACTTTTTCATCCCCGCGGTATAACTCCCAGGGGTAGAGGATGGATGCAGCGGTACTTGCAGCATAGTAATTGGGTTTCGCTTGTGAAAATAGGCTTCGGTACGGGTTGAAATGCAGAACACAGGTGTACGGAATTCCCCCTGCTGCAGCAACACGGTTCTTGACCGCCGTTATCGTCCGTCCCGATCCCCAAACGTCATCAACGACGAGGACGCGCCGGCCCGAAAGCTGGACGTCATTGGGGAACTGTATGAACTGAGGCCATGCAAGCAGCTTCGCAGCCTTACGTTCGGCCTCGAAGGGAAAATCGACGGAGGCGGTAAGAACGTCTTCAATGTTCAGACGTTCGGCGATCATACCACCCGGGATAATCCCACCCCGCGTGACGATCACCATTGCCTCGAACTCGGTTTCAAATTGCGGTGTAAGATGGTCGATCAGGCGGTCGACTTCATCCCATGTGAGTAATTCTCTGCGCTGCGACATGGTTCAACATCCAAATCGGGAATCGATCCTCGTAATCATAGCATCAGGTCAACTCGGATACAACGCTTCCCGGCTCGTTTATAGCCGCGGATTCACCGGCAAGTAATGGGCCTCGATCCTTCGCCGTCCAGCGTGGGTTCGTCGGTCATTACAGAACGGACACTCGCCCGGTCTCTCGGCATGGATTTCGCAGCCTGCTGTGAAAAGCGGGACGAGCGATCCATTCGTTGGAAGACATTCGTCCCGAATTCTGCAAGCCGGAAGGAACCGAATCCGGGGTCGTCTGTCGAGTACCGCTGGAGTTTGAATTATTCAATCGAGCGTACGAGCTCCAGGAATTCCTGCCACTCCTCGGCAAAGAAATGCACGGTGACCGTGCCCAATTCCAAATGGTAGGTTTCCTCCCCATCGGGTTCGTTTGCCTTCCAGATCATGAATTGAGACGTCTCACTCAGGGTGGAAGTCTCGATATCGTTTTCTTCCGACATGATTTACTCCTCCATCTCCTCGCCGCTGAAGGAAGCCAACACTTTCTCTAAAGCCACAAGGCTGGCCCCGGAATGTCTGCTGGCATCGATCTCCGGCGTGAAATATCTACGTTCAAATTCGTTGGGGACAAAGTCCGGATCGTTGATCGTCGCTTTAACCACGGCGTGTACACGCCGTCTTCGATCTGCATCCCAGCCGCGTATCAACTGAGTCCAGTAAACCGCATAAGAGAATTCTGAATCATGAACGTCTTCCTTGGCAGCCATATTTCGCTGCAACAACCTTTTCAAGGCTTCTCTGATCGAAGTCATCTCGTCATTCCGCAGCGAACAGTAAATGTCAACTGCCGTTGCCCTGGCCTTTATTCCGGCGGAGTCTATCGAGCAGATGCACAATACGTGCAGGCGGCGTCCGCGGTTCCCTGAGCACGTCGATCGGTGGATCCCAGGGGGATAGATCGAACATCTTACGGAACGTATATCTTCCAAGCAAGATCATGGATGCCATCATCGGCGAGGACAACAGCAAACCCAAAACGCCAGCCAAACTCGCTCCGATCAACAATCCGAACAAGATGAGCACGGGATGCAAATTAAGCGATGCGCCCATGATGCGGGGCACGACGAGGTAATCGATCAACTGATCGAGGACGACGACACAGACAACGACGAGCAAGCCGTGCGCAAAAGGTGTGAGGCCATACCAGTTGGCAGGCTGAAACAAAGCGACCAGCGCAGCGACCAGGCCTGCCGTGAACGGACCGAGTATCGGTACAAATTTCGCGATGCCACCGAGAACACCCAACCCCAACGAAAAACGCAGTCCGAGCGCAGACATCAAAATCCAGGTCAAAAGGCCCGACGTCGTAACCACGAGCAGTTGACCGCGCAGGAACGCATTCCAGATTGTGGCCAACGCACTCCGCAATCGATGGAGGTCGTCCTGATACTGGGGGATACCGATATCGTGGACGGCCGAATGGATATGGGGATAATCGATGATGATGAAATAGGCCACCGCGAAGGTGAAAAAGACGCTCGCCAGGGACTCTATGGCGACCGAAGCCAAAGAGGCGATCAGCGTGCTGACCTGCCCAAAGATGGGTTGAATCGAGGCCAAGAGATTTTCGGCAAGTGTGGGTAAGTCGAGCTGCGAGAGATTGATGTGCCATGGACCGATCATGAAAGTCTCTGTGGAAATATTAGCCAATTGTTCGGGAAGCCCCATCAACATCGTCTGCAGAACCTGGAAGAGTGATTGCAACTGGCTCACGACCGCGATTCCGGCCCAGGTCGACAACCCAAGAATGATGATCAAAACGAGTAAGAAGCAAATGTTGGCCGCCAAACTCCAGGAAAGTCGCGTGCTCTGATGCAGTAGACGGACGAGAGGCACTTCCAGAAACGCCAGAATCAACGCCGTGATCAGGATGGGAATCACGCCATGGAAGCGCGATAATAAACCGACGATCAAGAGCAAGAGGATCGCCCCTACGAAAGCTTTCGTCAACAGACTCCAGCGCGGGGAGATGTTAGCCTTCGTTTTCATTTTCTGTCTCGTTCTCTACACGACGATCCTGCCGCGAAATCGACTCCCGCAGTCGATCGACCAGGCGGTGAAACCGGCCCGGGATGCGGAATTGATCGTCTTCCAATTCAGGGTTCAACACCTCGGTCCAATCGTCAAAACCAACGGTCTTACGATAGATATAACCCAAAATCACACGCAGCGAGGCTGCCACCGGGGCAGCCAATAGCAGTCCGAGGACACCCGCGATCATCCCGCCCGCCAAAACCGAAATCAAGACGGCGAGTGGGCTCATGTTCAAGCTCCTGCCGATGATTCGGGGAACGAGCACGTTGTTCTCGACTTGTTGAACGATGATATAGAACGCCAAAATAATGACGCTGTAGGCCAACGGAGTCACGCCCAGCCAATTCTCCGGTTGAAAAAGCGCAACCAGAACTCCAACGATGGCCGCAATCAAAGGGCCGAACATGGGCACGAATTCCATGAAACCCGAGATCAAGCCCAGGACGAGAGAGAATTGTAACTGCAGGATGGTAAGACCTAACGCGACGGTGGTACCGACGACCAAACCCAGAATGGACTGCCCGCGCAAAAACGAATTCCATACCTGCGTGATTTCATTCAGGATGAGACGGACATCGTTTCGATACAAAGGAGGTATCCAGGCTAGAAAGCCTTCATCGAAGGTCCCCATATCGAGCAGAAAGTAAACGCTTAAAACCAGCACCAAAATCACGGAAGTGATCGCCGACGCCGTGGCCTTGGCCACAGAGGCAAGAAGACTCCCTGTCTGCGAGAGTATTGGCTGCAACGCGGAGGCGACATCGGCCAGGAAGGGCTCGAGATTTACGGTCGAAAGATCCACCGTCCACGGTCCGATTTGAACCGTTTTCTGCCCCAAGGCGACAATCTGGTCCGGTAGCTCGACGGACAAATCCCCCAGGTAAGAGGCGAGTTGAACGACACCGGACGAAATCGCCACCCCAACACCCGTCGTGAGAGCCAGCAGGACGGCAATCAAAACGAGGTACACGATCAGGACAGAGATCCCACGCGAGACGCGCAGCTTCCGGCAGATTCTGGAAGTGATCGGATGCAGCAGATAGGCCAGCAAGAAAGCCAGGACGAGGGGAGCGATCATCTGACGCAGGAGCATCACCAGACCGAGCGCAAATACGAGCAGGATGATGCCAAACACGAGCCGCGTTCCGGGCTGCCAGGATGGCGAGTTGGATGGATCCATTGGGGTTGGTTTCATGCGCCAATCTCGAATTGGATACGTGTCGTTTCCGATTTTATACTGCCATCCATCGAAGTCGATGTAAGGGAGATTCTACCCATTCCGGGCCGGCAGGCAAACCGTTTCGCCGATGGCGCCGTACGGGTTTCTACAGCCAGGGCACGATGCTTCCTGCGGCGGACGACCGCCTGCCTGCAATCGTTCCATCGAACACACATATATAGCAATATATATTGCCATATATGCATTTTCTACAATTTGTAATGCCTCTCCAAAGAAGTGCATCACTCACTCGGGCAATAAAACTTGGGAGGTAGGCGGTTCCCGTCTGCCTCCCAAGCGACGAAGCAAGTTGATCTGCGCTGCTCGGTGTCGAGCGGCGCCCGTTCAATCCCGATCGCGGGTTTTGGACCGGCGGCCGCCTTGTGAACGATTGCCGGAACGACGCCCTGGAGGTCGATCGTGAGCGGCGGCCTCCTCCGGCGTCCATCCTTCCAAAACCGCTTGCCTGGATAGACGGATCTTACCATCCGCGTCAATGTTGGTCACCATCACGGTAATTTCGTCTCCCACCTGGGCGACGTCTTCGACTCGCTTGACGTGTTCGCTGTCCAGTTGGGAAATGTGCACCAGGCCGTCGACCTTCGGCAGGATTTCGACGAAGGCGCCGAAATCGGTCACACGTACCACGCGTCCGGTGTATATCCGGCCGACGACGGCTTCTTCCGTGAGCTCTTCGATCATCTGCTTTGCTTGTGCCGCGCTGGGGCCGTCCGCCGAGGCAATGTACACCGTGCCGTCGTCTTCGATGTCGATCTTGGCTCCGGTATCCTCCTGGATCTGGCGGATGATTTTCCCGCCGGGGCCAATTACCGCACCGATCTTTTCCGGATCGATGTTCAATACCGTCATCCGGGGTGCGTGGGGTTTCAACTCCGCACGCGGCTTCGGAATGCACGCTTCGATCTTGTCGAGAATGAACATCCGGCCTTTACGTGCCTGTTCCATCGCTTGCGACATGATTTCGGTGGTGATGCCGGCGATTTTGATGTCCATCTGCAGCGCCGTGATGCCCTTGCGCGTTCCCGCGACTTTGAAATCCATGTCCCCGAGATGATCTTCGATGCCCTGGATGTCCGTCAGAATGACGTATTTATCGCTCTCTTTTATCAGCCCCATCGCCACTCCGGCAACCGGGGCCTTGATCGGAACACCCGTGTCCATCAAAGCCAGCGTCGACCCACAAACGGAGGCCATCGAGGTCGAACCGTTGGACGACAGCACCTCCGAGACGAGCCGCAGCGTGTAGGGAAATTCCTCCAAGGATGGCAGCACGGGGACCAGCGCGCGTTCGGCCAGCGCGCCGTGCCCGATTTCGCGCCGCGAGGCGCCGCGCAGCATGCGCGTCTCACCGACGGAGAACGGCGGGAAATTATAATGGTGCATGTAACGCTTTTCCTCGACCGGTGATAGACCGTCGAGTTCCTGTCGTTCCCGGGGTGTTCCCAAGGTCGCCAAGGTCAAAACCTGAGTTTCACCGCGGGTGAAAAGGCCGGAACCGTGCGCTCGAGGACTCAAGTCGACTTCCGCCGAAATCGGGCGTACGGCATCCAAATCCCGGCCGTCCGGACGGTGATGTTGGTTCAGTATCTGTGCGCGTACGTCGGCCTTCTCCAGCGCCGAAAACGCCTCGCGCACGTCCATGTCGGTAAAAGCCTCGTCGGCCGTCAAGGCAGCCACTGTTTCGTCCCGCAATTCGTTGAGCGAACGATCGAGATCGGCCTTGGCCAGCGATTGCGAGGCGATTTCCTGCAGCCGATCACCGGCGTACTGCGCCACCGCTTCGCGCACGTCATCTGCAAGGGCGAAAACGGGATAATCACGTTTTGGCTTGCCGACTTCTTCGCGCATCTGGTTCTGCAGGTCGATCAGCGGCTGCATCGCCTTGTGACCGGCAGCGAGTGCCGCAACCATGGTGGCCTCATCGACTTCGTTCGAGTTGCATTCGACCATCAAGATGGCATCGCTCGTACCGGCCATGCGCAAGTTCAAATCGGACTCCTTGATATCGGAATATCCGGGATTGAACAGGAACTCCCCGTCCTTGCGGATCACCCGCAATCCAGCCACGGGGCCATTGAAGGGGATGTCGGAGATGGTTAAAGCCGCCGAAGCGCCCAGAATGGCGAGCACATCGATCGGCGTTTCCTCGTCCGCGGACAAGGAATACAGGATGACCTGCACGTCGTTGCGCATGTCCTTGGGGAACAAGGGACGGATGGGTCGATCCGTCAACCTGGCGATGAGGATCGCCGCTTCGGAAGGTCGTCCTTCACGACGAAAGAACGACCCGGGGATTCGTCCGCCGGCGTACATGCGTTCTTCGTAATCCACGGTGAGCGGGAAAAAATTGATCCCTTCTCTCGGGGACGATCCCATCGTTGCGGCGGCGAGAAGGACCGTGTCCCCCTGGCGAACGGTCACAGCACCGCCTGCCTGACCGGCGAGTTTGCCGGTCTCGAGAATGATGGCTCTTCCATCAATCTCCGTCTGAAATTGTTTCGTACCTAACATAAGTAAATGTTCCCTTCCCGCCGTTGGCAGAGACGGGTCAGGGACTGGAGGGCGGCCACCAGGTAGCGACAATCCTCCCTGATGGACGGACCCCAATTCCTAACCCTTTGACAAGAGGCCAAGGCGTATATTCTACTTAACTATTTTATTCGATTCGTCAGATTGAGAAAGCGACATTAGCCCATTACCCGCTACGAGTAGATCAATCGTCTACTCGTAGCGTGGGTGGACTTATTTTCGGCGGATACCCAACCGTTCCGTTAAGTCAAGATAAGAAGCCGCATTGTTGCGTTTGAGATAGGCAAGATGCCGTCTGCGCTGACCGACCAGCTTTAGAAGACCGCGTCGAGACGACTCGTCATGTTTGTGCGTACGCAAATGATTGGTTAACTGCTGGATTCTCTCGGTCAGGATCGCAACCTGCACTTCAGGCGATCCGGTGTCGTTCTCATGCCGATGAAACTCGTCAATTATTTTCGTTTTTTCTTCTTTCGATAATGTCACGACATCTGCTCCTTGGCAGGTCACCCTTCGGGAAGATCAACGTTTCCATCTTGTTGCCGCCCGTGGGTCTAGTCTCTGCAGTTGAGGATTATACCAACCCCTCATTTCGACGACAAGGTATTCTCCAGCAGCTCGCGCTGCCGTGGCGGAAACGAGTCGAGTATACTGTGCGTCATATCCTGCGCCGCTTTGCCCACCCCAGCGATTTCGTCCATCAGGAAGCGCGCGGCTTCGGGTGGGCTGCGCCCCACAAGGGTTTCTATCAAGCGCCGCAAAGCCCTTTTCTCCTCCAGTTTCGCCGTCGCCGTAAGACCGGCGATCAAGCGGTAGACCGAGGGGATGTCTTTGAATTGGTGATCTTCGACCGCGGCATCCAAAGCGATCAAGGCAAAAGTGCGCAGCCTGCGCTTCGAATCGTGCAGCCAGGTTTCCACTTCATCCAGGAATCTGGGAACGTCGCGTTCCCGCCAGCTCTCGAGTCCCAGGCGAGCCATTTCGACGATCACATCTTCATCGTCGCAGTTCACTACGTAATCGACGGCCCATTTCGGTACGTCTGCATTTGCCTGGCCGCTCAAGATTGCACAGGCGAGCAAGCGCATCTCCCGATAGCTGGCCTCCCACAGCGCTGCGGAAGCCGGGCGCGCATGCTCTGGTTGTTCCTGCGCGCATCGCCGTAACGCCACACCGATGGCCCGAATGACGGGCTTGGGCACGCGCAGGCTGCGCGCTATTTCATCCGCCGTCTCCAGACGATTCGGACGTCGGGTACGATCGGCGTATAGATCGAGGACGTCCGCGCATTTCCGGCGCAGCGCCACCGGGTCCGCAATCTGATCGATGATCTCGTCGATTTGCTCGTTGAGACGGGCGGGTTTTACCGCAGACATGCTGGTGAGTGCCTCCACTCAATAGGCTTTGGCGAATATCGCCCGTTGATCGGCTTTTTTCCCACAGCGGATGCAGACTCCTGTTCCGCCTTCCTGATCCAACGGGATGCAGCGGGAAGTCGCTTTTGTCTCCTCTTTGATGGCAGCTTCACAATCCGCATCCATGCACCACCACACTTCCGCCCAACCATTCTGTACGACTTCCTTGAAGTCCTCGTAGTCATCCACCCGGTGGGTATTTTCGGCCATGAACGATTTTGCCCGTTCGAAAATCGATTTCTGCACGTCGTCCAGCAATTCCGCCACCGCGTGCGCCAGATTCTCCTGCGGAACCACCTGTTTTCCTTCTCTGCCCGGACGATCCCGGCGCGCAAGCGCAACCGTCCCCTTCTCGACGTCCTTCGGGCCGATTTCGACGCGCACGGGTACGCCGCGCAGTTCCCAATCGTTGAATTTGAAACCGGGTGTTATCCCTTCGCGATCGTCCAATTTCACCCGGAAATCCCCCAATTGACCTTGCACGGCCTGGATTTGCTCCATCACCTTGCTGCGCTGCGAGTCGTCCTTGAATATCGGCACGATGACGACCTGATAGGGCGCCAGGCGCGGCGGTAAAATCAGACCTTGATCGTCTCCGTGGACCATGATGATGGCCCCGACGAAGCGCGTCGAAAGCCCCCAAGACGTCGTCCAACAATACTGCAGGTTGTTGTCCTGATCGAGATAACGGATTTCAAAGGCACGCGAGAAGTTGTCGCCCAGATTGTGGGACGTCCCGGCTTGAAGCGCACGCGTGTCTCCCATCATCGCTTCGATGCTGTAGGAATGCAGCGCGCCGGCGAATTTCTCACTTTCGCTTTTCCTTCCCTTAATTACGGGAACGGCGGCTTCGTTCTCGGCAAAATCGGCGTATACATCGAGCATGCGCAGCGTCTCTTCTTCGGCCTCCTTGGGCGTAGCGTGGGCCGTATGCCCTTCCTGCCAATAAAATTCCGTCGTCCGCAGGAAAAGCTTCGTGCGCAGTTCCCAACGAACCACGCTGTTCCACACGTTGATCAGGACGGGCAAATCCCGATAGGACTTGATCCATTTGGCATACATGTGACCGATGATCGTCTCCGATGTCGGGCGAACGACGAGAGGCTCTTCCAATTCTTCACCACCGCCGATGGTTACGACGGCCAACTCGGGCGAAAAACCCTCGACGTGTTCGCGTTCCCGCTCGAGAAAGCTTTTCGGAATGAGCAGCGGAAACGCGGCGTTAACGTGACCGGTGGCTTTGAAGCGTGAGTCAAGCGCTGCTGTGATGTTCTCCCACAGCGTCCATCCATAGGGCCGCACGACCATACAACCGCGCACGGGAGCATAATCCGCCAATTCCGATTGCAAAACCAGACGGTTGTACCACTCAGCAAAATTTTCAGAACGGGAAGGTAATTGGTCTTTTGCCATATTGTTCCTCTAGGATTAATGAACGGTTTGCGTCGACCGCCGCAGTCTCTTTTCACGCCCGGCTGCCCTGCCAACATCGCCACCAGTGTCTATCACTCGACGTCATCTCTCCGCTGCGCAGTCTGTCTTGCGGTCCTCTAGAAGCCCTACAGCCTTCGCGCTACGGCCTCCGCAACGGGATGCAGCCACACTTCGTCGAGCTGCTCGGCGCGGGCTTCGAGCAGCGATTCCGGAGACGCGGCCAGCAGGTCGACCCACTCTTGAAGAAAACGCCACATCAGCGCATGATCCCACAAGACCGCCCACTCTTCGTCGTCCCAATGGGCACCGCATTGTTTTTCCAGACCTTGGCGATACCAGGCGACGATTTCCTCCTGATCCGTCGGCAGGGGATCGAACCACCAGACGCTTTTATTCACGAAAAGCAGCAGGTCCATGATCCCTGCGCCCACGGAAGCCAACTGCCAATCGTAAACGATCTGGCGTCCATCTTCCAGGATGGCAATGTTCCCCGGCCAGTAATCGCCGTGCAGGAGCGTAGCCGGTTCCTGCCGCAGCGGGGAAATCACCCGGTCGGCGTTCTTGGTCAAGGCGCTTAGCAGCTGCATCCTTTCTTGAACGCCGATTAACAGTTCGGGTTCGCCCTGGCGGAGCGCGCGTTCGATTGCTTTCTCCGCTGCGGCCATGTGAACTTCGAAATCCGCAGACAGCGGCCGGCCCAGCCAGGGGAAGGCGTCGAAATCGCTTCCCAACCCCCAAAAACGATCGTGCAAATCAACCAGCGCTTCGATCGCCTTGCGGTAATCCGCCTTACGCCAATCCTGCGGTTCTCTCACGGACTCGAAGGCCTGCATCAGCAGCCAGTCGCCTACCGGCGACGCGGCGATCAAACGCGGCACCTCGATGGGAAAATGATCCGCCAGGGATTGATAGACGCCCACTTCCCGCCGCCCTGCGCCTGCCAGTCCCGTGCGGGTGGTGCCGCGCGGTTCCTTGACGACGAGACGGCACGTGTTTGTTTCATCGCCCAGGAAGTATTCCACCTCCAGGGCGCGCAATCGGCCGATGGCCGGCCTGCGCGACGGCATGGGTAAAGGCGTCACACGGCCGATGGTCACAGAAGTGTCTTCGAGCATCCGGCGCATGCCAGCCGTAAGGGCCGCAAGGCTGAACGGCCACTTCCACTCTCCGGCGTTTTGCTCGCGCAAATTCCTTTCTCTCTTCACGGCACTCGTATGATCCTTCCAATCTCATTCATCGATCGTCTATTCGAATTCTCCCATTCAAGCACGCGGCTGAAGCAAAGTCACGGTGCGAGCGGGAAACACATTGATGATCCGGCAGCCCAGATATTCCGTCTCCGCGACCTGGATGTTCTGCAGAATGTGAGTGTGACCATGCAGCATCAAACGCGGCCGGAACCATTGGATCAGGCGCAGGAAGACGCGAAAACCCGTGTGCGCCACATCTCTTGCATCGTGAATTCCCCACGCCGGCGAGTGCGTAACCAACACATCCAGAGCTCGGCCATAACGCATACGGTTGTACAGCAATCGAGGCAGCAATCGGGTTACACGCAAATTCATGTCGAACTCCGTATACTGATGTTTGCCTCGATTCTTGTAGCGCTGGCTGCCGCCCAATCCCATGATCCAGTACCCGCAAACGTTGACGATGCGTCCGTCGATATTGATTCCGCCCGGAACGATGTATTGATCTGGATCGTGATTCCCGGGAACGTAGACCAGCGGCGCCGGCAGCATGGTAACGATGTATTCCAGGTATGCCGCCGGTAAATCGCCACAGCCGACGATCAAATCTACGTCCGCGGAGCTTTTCTTTATCGCAGGACCGTAAATGTGAGATACGACGTTGTCACTCAACGCCAGGATACGCATCGTCGCCCATTACGATCGTGTTCGATAGCGTGAGTCTTGGTGATCAGCTCTCGATTCAATTTTCACACGCCCTGTGCAGAAAGCGCTGCACGCACTGCGCACGTTCCGCGGCTGAAACAGAAATTCCTGGTAGACAGGAAGTCGATTTTCGTTCGGGCAGCAACCAAACGCTGCGCCGATTAGAGAGAAATGAAAAGCGGCTTCCCTGCGATCTGGAAAGCCGAACTTCAGAGGTGATGTCCGCGATGCTTCTACCAGACCAATTGCTCCTGGCTATTTATCTTCCGCAGGGGATGGGACATCGACCAAGTGCATAAACGAATTATAATTTATGCGCTTGGGGAAGTCAAAAAACCCTGGTCGACTCACGGCGTAATTCAGTCCCACATCAGCGACGGAGAATCAACCCACCATTTCCTGCACCCTGGCTGCCGAGCGGATGCTCTCCAGTCGATCCAGGCGTTCCCAGGGCAAATCAATATCGTCGCGGCCGAAGTGGCCGTAGGAAGCGGTTTGTTGAAAGATCGGTTTGCGCAGATCCAAATCGCGGATAATTGCGCCCGGACGCAGGTCGAAATTCGCTTCGATCAGGCGGATGATCTCATCGTCGGGAATCCGGCCCGTGCCGAAGGTCTCCACGTTGATGGAAAGCGGACGCGCCACACCGATCGCATACGCCAATTGGATCTCACAACGTTCCGCCAGGCCTGCGGCAACGATGTGTTTCGCCACCCAACGCGAGGCGTACGCGCCGGACCGGTCCACTTTCGTCGCATCCTTCCCGCTGAATGCGCCTCCGCCATGGCGCCCCATTCCGCCGTACGTGTCGACGATGATCTTCCTTCCCGTCAGTCCGGAATCTCCCAACGGCCCGCCCGTCACGAAGCGGCCGGTTGGATTGACGAAGATTTTCACCTCGTCGTCGATCAGATCATCCGGAAGCACGGGTAGAATGACCTCCTCGATCACACCCTCTCGGATTTCCTCGGCATCCACGTCAGGTGAGTGCTGCGTGCTGATGAGCAGCGTATCGATTCGTTTGGGACGCCCATGGCTGTACTCCACCGTTACCTGCGATTTTCCATCCGGACGGACCCAGGAAAGCACGTTCTCCTTGCGCACGACAGCCAGCCGCCTTGTAAGCCGGTGGGCCAGATCGATCGCAAGCGGCATCAAGGTTTTCGTTTCGTTGCAGGCGTAGCCAAACATCATGCCCTGATCCCCCGCGCCGATGGTTTCAACCTCCTCGTCCGTGACTTCTCCGGAACGGGACTCTAACGCATTGTCTACACCCCGGGCGATGTCACTGCTTTGCCGCGCAATTGCAACCTGAACGCCGCAGGTATTGCCGTCGAATCCTTTGGCACTGTCGTCGTAGCCAATCTCGGTGATTACCTTGCGCGCCAACTCGTCGTAGTTGACCTGCGCTTCCGTGGTGATTTCACCCATCAGCACGACGAAGCCCGTTTTTGTCGCCACTTCACAGGCCACGCGGGAGTACGGATCCTGCGCCAAACAAGCGTCGAGCACGGCGTCAGAGATCTGATCGCACATCTTATCCGGATGACCTTCGGTGACCGATTCTGAGGTAAAGAACAATCGACTCGAATTCATGAACGTTGTACTCATGCAGATTGCCTCCAAAATGAAATTGCCCCTTCGCAGCGAGAAGGGGCACGATCATCAAGGTGAGCCTCCTCTCATCTCTCAGACACTCTGTCTGGCGGAATTTGCACCACACCCGTGGTCCGTCAACGGGCAGGTTGCCGAGGTTTCACAGGGCCGTTCCCTCCACCTCTCTGGATAAGAGTGCGATTGGGGCTATTTAATTTGTCGAAAAACTATACCACACACCTTTAAAGGGTGTCAATTTCCTCCGTTTTTCGATCGCTCGATCGCCCGGCGTGTTTTTTTGGGTTACTCCTTGGCTTCTTCTCCGCGAACACGGCCGATGCCCCACAGCACGACGGCCATGCCTACGCCGAGGCCAAATCCACCCAGCGTTCCCGGACTGTCCAGCCAATAAGCGATGAGAACGAAAACGG
The DNA here is from genome assembly GCA_037382465.1 of Anaerolineales bacterium. NCBI lineage: Bacteria > Bacillati > Chloroflexota > Anaerolineae > Anaerolineales > Anaerolineales bacterium. The sequence goes on from JARRPX010000016.1 coordinate 30,120, forward strand.
CAGACACACCCAAAGCCGCCGCCACGGCAAATTGCCAGACCCTCATCTTGACGGCCTGTACTGCCAGCCAGCCGGCGCCGAGGCCGAATGCCAGCGCACCGAAAGGACGGAGAATCAAACCGAGTATCTCCATCAATTCGTAGACGTCCATCGTAAGATCCAAATTCGACAAGATCATAGCGTACATCGTTCGTCCTCCATTCTCTATTTAAGTGCCGTCGTATTTGACGAAAGGATCGTATACAGTATGGCACAAGTTTTGCATTTTCACGTAGCGGAATCCCGTCGATTTTGGTGGTTTCCGATCCGAACAACGCAGGTAAACGTACGACGTATCCCGGGCAGGAAATGTTCCCTACCCCAACTGTGGACACTGGTTTGCATCGAAACCGAAATTGACCCAAAACGGATATAATGTCCTGCCATGACCGAAGGGCTCTTGACAGATTGCCTGTTTTTTCGATCATTATGGGTGCAGCAGGAGGCGGAGTTTAAGTTCCCAAGGAGCGGGCATCATTACTTCGTGATTCCGACGCAAAGCGGAGTGGATACACACCGTCATGAGTACCATGTCGAAAGAAACCTCGAATAAACGTGCCTTGCGCCTCGAGCCGCGAGTAGGGTTCGTAGTCGTTCTTCTGATCGCCGCTGCGCTGATGTGTTTCACACTCGACGCGGCCATTGCGCAGAGCGGACAAGGGGCAAACGTGCGCGGCACAATCGTCACAGCCGAGGACGATTCGCCGATTGCGTTCGCCGAAGTCTCCATCCCACTCCTCGGGTTATCGACGCAATCGGATAACACCGGACGCTTCCACTTCAACAACATCGAACTTTCCGAAACATTCGTACCGGCGACGATCACCGTGCGCGCAGTGGGATACGGCGATTGGACCATCCAGGGCGTGCGCCTGATCGCCGGCGATACCTTGATCCTCAACGTCGAATTGCGCGATGAACCCCAAATCATCGCCGTGCCGCAAGCGCCTATAGACCGGCCAGACCTGGCTGAAAGCACGCAGGGCGCTCGGCGCGAGATCACCCCCGGTTTCGACGAAACCTGGTATCCCATACCGACGACGATCCAGGTGCGGATCACGGGCTATGCCTATTGCGATCTTTCACGACCCTACACCGTAGAAACCATCGATTTCAAGGATTACGCCAAGCACGTCCTGCCCAACGAGTGGAATCTTTACTGGCACGACGAATCCCTGCGCGCCGGTGCCATGGCGGTCAAAATGTACGCCTGGTCCTACATCGCCGTTGGTGGAAAATGGCCCGATGCGGACGTTTATGACAGCACCTGCGATCAGGTGTACAACCCCAACTACGAATACGAAAGCACGAATCAAGCCGTTGACGATACCTGGGACTGGCGGCTGATGCGCGGCGGTTATCTGTTCCGCACTTTTTATCGCGCTTACCTCAGTATGTGTCCCCCCGAAATCGACGGGGAATGTATGGGCCAGTACGAATCACGCGACCTGGCCGAGGCCGGGGAACCCTGGGATAAAATCGTCCTCAGCTTCTACGAAATGGGCGAGGTCTTGCTCATGTTGCCGATCGAAGGCGGCTACTCCATGCGCTTCTACGGCAGGATTGATGACGATCTTCTGGAACTCCCCGCCGACGATGACGGCGATCGGCTGAAAGTCCCCGTCGACGATCCCAGCAACAGCGATCCCGGTCCACCCGCGGATATCGGCGACACGGATTTCACCATCGAATGGTGGCTGAAAGCCCGACCGGGCGACAACGCCGCTGAACCACAAGAGCCGATCTACGAGAATTGGACGCTCGGTAACATCATCCTCGATCGCAGTGTTTTCTACGATGATGGAATTGGCGAATATGGCGTGTCGCTGCAAGGCGGCCGCATCGCCTTCGGAACCAGGAACGGCATCCCCTACGAAAGTCATACCATCCTCGGCAACATCGTCGTCACCGACGGCGCCTGGCATCACGTGGCCGTCACACGCAGCCTCGACGGTTGGATGCAGATCTTCGTCGACGGCCAACTGGACACGGCCGATCAAGGCCCGGTCGGCGATATCAGCTATACGGATGATCACATCGCCTATCACGTCAACGACCCCTATCTGGTAATCGGCGCCGAGAAGTTCGACCAGAGCACGCGGCTGGACTTCGACGGCTGGTTGGACGAGATGCGCTTCTCCTCGGTCGTACGCTACACCGAGAATTTCACCCCGCCGAACGCGCCTTACACAACAGACGCTGATACAGTCATCATCTTTCACTTCGATGAAGGTGAAGGGGACGACGTTCACGATTTTTCGGAGCACCCCGACGGACCCAGCGACGCGCTGCGCTACCTCGGCGATCGGCCTGCGGGACCGCAGTGGTCGATCGATTCGCCGCCGGCCTGGTACGTACCGCCGCCCACACCGACGCCCACACCTACCTCCACAGCGACGGCGACAATCGCCGGTTCAACCACTGCTACGGCGACATCGACTTCAACTCCGACGGCTACTGCAACCCCAACTTCGAGTGCAACCGCCACCGTGACGGCGTCACCAACAGCGACTTCGACAGCAACTCCAACCACAACTGGAACCGCAACCGCGACACCTGACGGAAGTGCGACGAACACTGCCACACCTACTAACACGCCTAATGAAACTTCGACCGCGACTGCCACGCCAACCGACACCGCAACGCCCACGACCACGGCCACACCGACCAACACGCCCACCGCAGCGCCCACCGCCATCTTCGAAGACGTCCCCTACGGTCATTGGGCCTTCGACTACATCAACGCCCTCTACAACGCAGGCTACGTCGCCGGTTGTTCGTCCGAACCGCTGCTGTATTGCCCGGACAACACTATGAGCCGCGCCGAGGCAGCCGTCTTCGTTGAACGCGGCATCAAGGATCTCTCTTTCTTTCCTGACGATCCAACGACTCAACTCTTCGATGACGTACCACTAGATAATTGGGCCGCGAAATGGGTCACTGTCTTGTGGGAGGATGGTTATACCGCTGGCTGCAGCCTTACGCCTCCGCTCTACTGCCCCTGGCAAGGGAATACACGTGCAGAAGGTTCGGTGTTCTTCTTGAAAATGCTGTTTGGGAGAGATTTCATGCCCGAGCAGCCTACCGTTCAGCGCTTCGCGGACGTCCCAATCGATATGTGGTATGCGAAGTGGGTTCATGCCGCAGATGATGCCGGATTATTGCCTCCTTGTGAGATGAGCCCCGAGTTGATGTTTTGCCCGGATATTCCACTTACGCGTGATTGGTCTGCCTACATGATGGTCCAGGCCAAGGGCGGTCTGCCGCTGGAGTAGTTCGATCCGAGAAGTTATGTTTCGGATCCTCTACCATCATCCCCAGCAGAAATTGAGCAGCCCCCTT
>JARRPX010000017.1 GCA_037382465.1 Anaerolineales bacterium
CTGTTTGGACAGTTTGAAAGCCGGCGCGGGATGAGATAATACTGCATTAAACCAACGTGTCCCAAAATTTCATCGAGATCCGCAGGAGGAATCAGCAGCACCGCGTTCTCCGGGGTGTTCTCCCGGATCCACGCAAAATACTCCGCATAGCGATCACCAAAGGCAATCACCGCACTGCGGTCTTGGGCCGTCAGGTTATGCGTGTCGCGTATCAATCCGATCGAAGGCAGAACGAAAGATCGCGCGACCAGGTAGATCTGAATCAATATCGCCAGGCATAGAATAACGACTTCGAACCTGATCTGTGGGAGTTTTGTGTCACGATTGATCTTCATCTCAAGTTCCTGTCACGAGTGTCTTCAAAGCGTCCAGGACATCTCGCGCATCGATACGCATACGCCTACCGCTGCAAGGGTCTTCAACCGAACCCACTTGTCCCAGAGACGTGCTTTGGTTTCTTTCCACCGGGACGTATTTCGAGCATGTCGAAATAATGGCAACATTCACCTTGGCTTTGGATCAAGACATAATCATATCTCAGATTTACTGCGAAAAGGAGAAATCGTGCCATTCTTCCACCTCCGCCGAATTCCGATACCGGCGCGCTCGAATGAATTAAGGACCAACTTTTTCCCAATCTGTGAGTAACGATCCTCATGCTACAATGTTGGCGATTTTCAACGGCTTGTACGAATTCGAATTGAAAGTCAGAATAGTGTCGCCCACTGCCCTCGAATGATTCATCCTTGATGGCGAGAAAATGCGCCCGGTGTTCGAGCTTCGTATGAGGAGTAGATAGCATGCCCGCAGTGAAGGAATTGAATTTCAAATTCCGCTTCGTACGCAATAAAAACCCGATCGGGGTGTTCGCCAAGAACGCCATCGCTACTGACAAAGTCCTCATCCTCGACCAGGAGCCTATCGACTACGCCGATATTCGTGACAGCAACTGCCGGGATCAACGCCTGGCTTTCACACTTTCTCCGGGTGCATCCGTGGGAGAAAAAACCCGTGATTCACTCCACGAAGAAAATCTCCTCGTATTGGAAGTGTCGCGGGTCAAGGGTACGGAGTTGGAGAAGCACATCGCTCGAGTCTCGTCTGCGATCCAGACCGAACAGCACCGGCAAGAACTGATCGAGGCGGGTCAAGCGGATCGATTCCACAGCGTTGTTTGCTCGAACTGCCAGGCGACGATCGACCTCTCGGACTTCAATCGCACGAGCTACGTGTACTGTCGCTACTGTGAATCGCTCATCAAGTACAGCGGGGGAATCGTCACCCCGGGCGATTCGTACCGCATCTGCGATGAGTGCGGCATGTTCGATCGGGTGCGTGGATACACCCTCCTTCATTTTTACTTTCTGATCGTCGTCTACGGCTACTCCGCCCGCCGCATTCACGTCTGTGATAACTGTGCCGTACGTATGGCGAAAGGCGCATTGCTGCGGAATTTACTCTTTCTCTTCGGCGTCCCCTCGGCGATCTACATGTGGGTGAAGGCCGTCACCGGCCGGGACAAGTCGCTGCAGGCCTTGGCCAGGGCCAATGCACTCGCTCGCAAGGGCAAATTCAAAGAAGCGGATGAAATATACGTCCAATTTTCAGGAGCCTATCCCGAACACCCTGCCATCTTGCGCAACCGCAGCCTGGGGCATCTATATGGCAACAACATCAACGCAGCGATGACTCTCCTCAGCCGCTCGCTCAAATCCTGTAACAATTACCTGCCCTCGCTGCTGCTGGCTCGCCGATTAAAACAAGTGGCTTCGAGAGTCGGCGGACAGAAACACGCATAAGCTCTATCTTGCACACGAAATCCGGCCTTTGTCTTCCGTTCCTGATTTTTCTATTGGAAGGGAAGGCAGCCATGCACGTTCTGATGATTTGAAGAACCTCCCCATATACTTGTGACTTATTTCACTATCCACGTCCGACTCCAGGGTCTACCATATTGGACAGGATTAGGCCAAATTTCCCACATGCCTGGCGCCTGGCGCGCCATCCGGGCTGTTGCTAGTGAAGGTATAAAAGGTGCCAGGAGATCCTCGTCACTTCCCCAGGAACGGTAGAGAGAAGGCTGAAAACGTCCTCGTGATCGGAGGCGGTGTCGGTGGGATGCGTGCCGCCATCGATCTGGCCGAAGCCGGTATCCACACCTACTTGCTCGAAAACTCGCCCTCGCTGGGCGGACGCGTCGCCCAACTCGGTTTCATGTTCCCGACACACGACTGTGTATTATGCCGGGGCACCTCCGACCATGGATTCGGCTGTACCCGGCCTTCGATCACCCCGGCCTTATTGGATCAAAACAAACACCCCAACATCACCGTGCTCACTTCCACAGATCTGATCAGCTGCGAGGGACAGGCTGGCGACTTTACCGTAAGGCTTTGTGAGCGGGCCAAAATCGTCGATCCAAACCTCTGCATCAATTGCGGTCGATGCGCCGATGTATGCACGCAGGTCCGTCCCAGTGGATTCCAACTTGGATTGAGCACCCGCAAAACCATCGACAAATCAGCGCCGCGCTCCCTGCCGAATGCGTATTACATATTGGAGAAAAGCGAGCACTGCGACGACTGCCAAAAATGCCTGGCCGTCTGTCCGACACAGGCTATCGATCTCGACGCTCAACCGAGAAACCACGAAATTCGCGTCGGCGCGCTGATTCTGGCGATGGGATTCCAACCCTTCGATCCGTCCTCGATGCCGGAATTGGGCTACGGCCGGATCCCGAACGTGATCACATCGATGCAGTACGAGCGCCTGGCCTCCCGTTCGGGCCCGACGGAGGGCATCGTCAAGCGCATTTCGGACGGGAAAATCCCAAAACGCATCGCCTGGCTGCAATGCATCGGTTCACGCGATCAAGTCAATCCTTACTGCTCATCCATCTGCTGCATGTACGCCACGAAAGAAGCCATGCTGGCCAAACAACGCGACTCCAGCATCAACTGTCATATTTTCACGATGGACGAGCGGGCCTTCAACAAGGAATACAATCACTACTACCACCAGGCTCGAGATGATTTCGGCATCCGCTACACGCGCTGCCGCATCTCTTCTATCGATGAAGATCCGTTGACAGGGGAAGTTATCCTGCGTTATCCCTCCGGACGCATGCACGGGGAATCTGCACCCGGCCAGGGCAAAGTGCAAGAATCGCGTTTCGATCTGGTCGTACTCGCCGTTGGTATCCGCCCGCCAAAGGGATCCATCGACATTGTCAACAAGCTGGGAATCGCCACCAACGAGTACGGGTTCTGCGAAACGGATAAATTCTTCCCCCTGGCCACTTCCCGCCCGGGCGTATTCGTCTGCGGCGCTTTTGCCTCTCCAAAGGAGATTGCAGAAACCATTCTGGATGCCTCCGGCGCGGCGGCCGAAGCGATGCGCATCATGCACGACCAGCTCGGGGAAAGCACCTTCAGCAGAGCACAACCCTTTCTGACCTCTCATGATCCCGTCCAGGCGGTGGAAGCAGATCAGGATGACCTGAAAGTTGGAGTCCTGCTCTGCGGATGCGCAGGTGAAATATCGCAAGTCGTCGACTTGCAAGAGGTTGCCGATTTCGCCGGCGCGTTGCCGGCGGTGAGTCAAGTCGAGATCCATCCCCTCGCTTGCCATGCAGACGGGCAAACGCATCTACAACGTTTGGTGACCGAGGGTGGCGCCAACCGCATCGTAATTGCCGCCTGCAGCCACCGGATGCACGAGCCGCTTTTCCAGCGACTGGCATCAGAAGTCGGCCTCAATCCCTACTGGATCGAAATGATCAACCTGCGCGAACACTGCTCCTGGGTGCATGCCAGCGATCCGGTAGGCGCCACGCGCAAGGCATGCGAAATGCTTCGCATCGGCGTCGAGCGCGTCCTCCAAGCGGACACCGTTTATAAATTCCAGCGTCAACCCGAACGGGCCGCGCTGGTGATTGGCGGTGGTGTGGCCGGGATGACGTCCGCGCTGGGTATTGCGGATGCAGGCTTCGAAGTACACCTGGTGGAGAAAAGCGGCGAATTGGGAGGCAATCTGCACCACATTTACTTCGTCGCCGAGAACGCCAATCCCCAACGCCTTCTGCGAGACCAGGTTAACCGTATCCTCAGTCACAAGCGCATCACCCTCCACCTGCACAGTCAAATTGTCCATCACACGGGAAGTGTGGGCGATTTTCGCGCACGCATTCGCACAGACAACGGAGATGGCACTTTTCAAGAGACAGAAATTCGGCATGCGGCCGTAATCGTGGCAACCGGGGGGCAGGAAGCCAGGGCGGACCGCTACCTGCTTGGAAAAGATCCGAGCATCCTGCGCATGTCTGAATTGGAGGAAATCCTCGCTCACCAACCCGAGCGCGTAACGCAACTTAAATCCGTGATTCTCATCCAGTGTGTGCAGCCCGAGGGCGAGGAAGAATACTGCTCACGTATATGCTGCACCAATACGATCAAAAACGCCTCGCGTTTGAAAATGCTCAACCCGGACTGCCAGGTAATCATCCTCTACAAGAACATCATCACCTACGGATTCCGAGAAAAATTTTATCTGGACGTGCGTAGAAGAGGCGTGCTCTTCGTGCGCTACACCGATGCCGCTCCGCCTCGAGTTCGTCTCGAAGAGACCAACGCAGGCGCGAAAGTCGTCGTCGAGGTGGACGAACATATCTTTGGGGAAACACTGGTGTTCGAGCCCGACATGATTGCACTGAGCATGTCGATCCAACCATCGTCAGGAACGGGTGAGTTAGCGAAAGTACTGGGCGTTCCCAGATCAAACGAAGGTTTCTTCCTCGAGAGTCACTTGAAGATGCGGCCGATGGAGTTTTACGACGATGGCATCTTCCTGGCCGGCATGGCACATTATCCCAAATTCATCGAGGAGACAATCACGCACGCCATGGCCTGTGTCGGAAGGGCGCTGACGATCTTGAGCCGCCCCAGCATTCAATTGGGCGGCGTTGTGGCAGAGATCGACCCACAGCGCTGCACCGGCTGCCTCACCTGTGTTCGTACCTGCCCATTCGGCATCCCTGAAATGCGATACGATCAATGTGGAGTAGGACAACTCGGTGGAGCGGCCTGGATCGATCCGGCTCGCTGCCAGGGCTGTGGCACCTGCACGGCCGAATGTCCGGCTCGCGCCATTCAACTCACTCAATATCGCGACGAGCAAATCAACACCGGCCTGGGATCGTGGGCGCCCAACCTGCCCGCGGAGAACGGAACAAAATCCAAATCCCTGAGACTCGAGGGGCAGGGTAAAATGTGAGCATCGTGGATTCCTGTCCAGCGATCGACCTGCCCTTCCACCTTCAAGGTATAAACGTCGAGATTGAGAAATGCAGCGTATAGAAACCCAAACCAGACAGCAGTACTACATTGAACTGGATGCAGCCAACTGCGACGGATGCCGCAAATGCCTGCCTTCATGCAGTTACACGGCGTTGATTTGGGTGCATGCAGAGAACGAGTTGTTGGTCGATACCTGGGCTTGCACCGGGTGCGGAAGCTGTGTGACGGTCTGCCCGCAAAAAGCACTCTCACTCCGGCCCAGGGACGTCAGATGACTACCTCTGAAGATTTCTCCCCCGAAATCACTGTTTTCTCCTGCATCTACTGCGCCTACATGGCCGCCGATACAGCCGGTGCGCTGCGGCACGAATATCCCGCCAACATTAAGATCATCCGCCTGCCCTGCACAGGAAAGACCGACATACAATATCTTCTCAACGCTTTTGAAGAAGGCGCCGATGGTGTCTACATCGTTGCCTGCAGCATGGGGAACTGTCACCACGAACGGGGCAACGAGCGTGGATTCGCCAGAGTGCAGCGTGCAAAACAACTGCTGGAAGACATCGGTATCGAATCGGAACGATTGGAGATGTACTTCGTCTCAGGCGGGATGGGAGCTACCTTCGCCGAGATCGCCCTGGACATGACTTACCGTATCCACGAGCTCGGTCCCAATCCTCTGAAGAAACAGCCTTCCCTCTCCCAGCAAGTTCGGGCGTAGATACTCCCTGAGCATCGTTCCGCTTGGCCCTGGAACATGCGGCAAGCACAATTCACTTATACGAATTTCAAATGGGGTTTCCGCAAAGCATCGCTGGATGGATGATCCACATCACGTGGCGATTTCGAGCGTTCGCAGACGTTCCGCAGCGGTTTCGGCCGTCAAATCTCGCTGTGCTTCGGCCAGCATTTCGAAGCCCACCAAGAATTTCCTCACCGTCGCCGAGCGCAAAAGTGGCGGGTAATAATGAGCGTGTAATTGCCAATGATCGTTGGGTTGCTCATCGAACGGTGCGCCATGCCAGCCCATTGAATATGGAAAGGAGACATTGAAAAGCGAATCGTAGCGCAGTAACAACGATTTCATGACCTGCGCAAGCAGATTCCGTTCATCATGACTCAAATCCGGAAGCCTTAAAACATGACGTTTGGGCACAACCATCGTTTCGAAGGGCCAAATCGCCCAATACGGAACCAATGCTACCCAGGCCTCGTTTTCCACAACGACACGCTCACGCGTTTCAAGCTCTTCCTGCAGGCAATCCAGAAGCAGCACACGCCCGCTGCCTTCGCCGTACACTCTCTGATTGGCGTCTTCCTTTAGCGGCTCGTTGGGCAGCGCATCCAATGCCCAGATTTGACCGTGAGGATGTGGATTGGACGCGCCCATCATCTCTCCCTTATTCTCGAAGACTTGCACCCAACGGTACGTCTGGCCAAGATCAGCGGACTGCTCCGCCCAGCAGTCGATCACGCTCCGGATCGTTTGCACGTCCATTTCGGCCAGAGTCAAATCGTGTCGCGGGGAGAAACAAACGACCCGGCAGGTCCCGCGTACGCCGGCGGAACGCAGCAGTCCGCCATCTTCAACGGACGGATCAGCACCATCCGGCAACAAGGCCTGAAAGTCGTTGGTAAAGACGTACGTATGTTCGTACGCAGGATTGACCGCGCCACTCACTCTTTGATTTCCCGGACAAAGATAGCAATCCGGATCGTACGCAGGGCGATCTTCCCGTATTCGATCCTCGACCTTTCCCAGCCACGGCCGTTGGGCACGATGAGGGGAAACGAGCACCCATTCTCCAGTCAAAGCATTGTAACGTCTGTGCGGCAGCGTATAAATCGATTTCATGTCATCCGTACCTATCTGCGTCCGAATGGGATGCGACTCGATCACCCAACTGTTTACGGTAACGTTATCGGTATCATTTCAACGCTTTTGGACCATCTCGATTGTACAATTTCCCGTGTCTTTTCGTCAAAACCAGTAATTCCACTCCGTAATATGATTTAAATCACTTGATTCGCACGGCCCATCTGTTGCATGCTAATATCACGATTGCCTGTTACCGATAACGTTACCGATAACGATTACTGGGAAACATGGATCCAAAGCCACGAATCACAATCAAGGACGTTGCACGCGCCGCAGGAGTCTCGACTCAAACCGTGTCGCGCGTACTGAATGAACGGCCGGACGTCTCCTCCGAGACGCGCATGCGCGTCCAGCAAGTGATCGCCGAATTGGGGTACTCACCCAACGTGATTGCGCGCAACTTGAGCCGCGGACGCTCGAATACACTTGGCGTCATCGGCTACGGCCTGATTTATTTCGGCTCATCGGGCGTAATTGCGGGGATTGAGAGCAAAGCCAACGAACTCGGCTATTCTCTCACCCTCAGCCTGATCGATCAGGTCGAACCTTCTCGCGTCGACAGAATTCTGTATGACTTCCTATCGCGTCGCGTGGAAGGCATCATCTGGGCCGTTCCGGGCAACATCAATGCCATCGACTGGTTGACCGAAAGATTTTCCGACGTACACACACCGATTATCTCCATCAATATGGGTCACGATGGATTGGATCACGTGGTTGCTCTGGACAACCGACTCGGCGGGAAACTCGCCACGGAGCATCTGCTTCAGGGTGGGTATCAAGACATCGGGATCATTACCGGGCCGCGGCATTGGTGGGAAGCTAAGGAACGGTTGATGGGATGGCAGGAGACCGTTGAAGAGGCGGGATATTCCGACATCGACAGATTGATCGTCGAAGGCGATTGGAACGCTCCCAGCGGAGACGTCGGACTGCATTCGCTGCTCGACCAAAATCCGGAAGTAGACGCAGTCTTCGTTTCCAACGATCAAATGGCGCTCGGCTCGCTTCAAGCTGCGCGACGTCTGGGATTGAAGGTTCCTGAAGATCTGGGCATCGTCGGCTTCGACGACATCCCGGAGGCAGCTTACTTCTATCCCTCCCTGACCACCGTCCGTCAAAACACCCAAAAGCTGGGCGCCATGGCCGTAGATCAAATCCATGCCCTGATCCAGGTCGAACAACACGGGAAAGCCCTTGAACCCGAGATCGCATGGGTCAAGCCCCGATTGATCGTCCGGAAGAGTTCCGTACGAAAATGAGGCTGCAATCGTACTTCACGCCTTAACTATTCGCATACGGAGCCCGATGAAGACTGTGAGTGTGCGTGCAAAATAACTTTGCCAACCCGAAACCCTCGCCGGAGAAGCGGCGCTCGAGCGCCGCGACGTTTCGCAAGAGCGAAAAAACAACGATTTGCCCGTATCGAACAGCGTAGGAGGAGGTGAAAATAGATCGATCACGACAGATCCCGCTTTGCAACAATAGTGATACGTTGAATCTCAAGAGGAGGATAGGATGAAGAAGTTATACTGGCTCTTGGCTGCGCTGTTGGTCTTCAGCATGGTCCTGACGGCCTGCGCTCCAGCCGCAACCCCCACCGAAAAACCCGTAGTCGAACAACCAAGCGGAGAAACGGTGGTGGCACCCGCGGAACCAACCGACACCGAAGGCCCCGCTCCTGCGGCGGAAGATAAGTGGTGCTCGGGCACCGATATTGTCTTCTTCCCCGGCGGTTCACCCGGCGGCCCGTTTGCTACCGTCGTTTACAACGGCGCTCTCCAGGCCGCGGATGACCTGGGCCCGAACGTCGAATACGTTTGGTCCGATTGGAATCCGCAAAACATGATCACGCAATTCTCCCAGGCCGTCGCCACCAATCCGGACGGCATCGCGATCATGGGACACCCCGGCGATGAGGCATTTGCCCCGTTGGTCGACGACGCCGAAGCAAAGGGCATTGTCGTCACCAGCATGAACACCCAGTTGCCTGAACTTCAAAAGAAATATGCGTCCAAAGGCTTTGGCTACGTCGGCGCAATCCTCTATGACGCCGGTTATGCACTCGGCTCAGAGTCGGTCAGGCGCTTCGACCTGCAGCCCGGCGACAAGGCCTTCGTCTGGGGTCTTCTGGCGCAAGCCGGACGCGGCGAACGCACGCAAGGCGTGATCGATGCCCTTGAAGAATCCGGCCTTGAAGTAATCTACCAGGAAATCGACGACGCCACGAACGCGGACGCTGCTGCAGGCACGGCCACCTTCGTGGGCATCATGTCATCGAACCCTGACATCAAATTGGTCGTCACCGACCACGGCGCCCTTACAGCCACTCTGGAGACTTACCTGAAGAGTGCCGGCCTGGGCCCGGATGACGTCTACGCCGTCGGTTTCGATCTCTCTTCCGCCACGGTGGAAGCCGTACGCGGCGGTTGGACCGACCTGGTCATCGATCAGCAGCAGTGGTTACAGGGGTACCTGGCCGTGCTGCAAATCTGCCTGACCCACAATTACGCTTTCACGGGCCTGGAGATCAACACAGGCGCGGGATTCCTCGATAAGGACAACGTAGACATTTTGGCAAGTCTCGTGGAACAGCAAATTCGCTGACCCTACCGAACCGTTCCTGACGCTCGTGAGTGACTTACGCATGTAGCAAGCGTATGGACGGAAAAGAGGGCTAGATGGTTGCAACCCTACTTCAACAATTGCAGATACAGACCAAGCTACAAGGCAACCATCTAGCCCTCACCTGGAATAATCCTTTTTCATTATTTCATCATAGCCGTTGCACGCAGAAACCTTAAGAATAAAATGTACCTTACCCCTTTCCGCCGCAACAAATCAATGGATATGTGTGTTTGTGCAACGAGACGGCACTAGGCGACATAGAATACACACAAGGGAGCTAAATCTATGGATTATCGACTGGAGCTGAGGAAAGTATCCAAGTCCTTCGGAGAAGTCCGTGCTCTGCGGGATGTAGACTTTCAATTGGGGCGCAACGAAGTCGTTGGTCTGTTGGGGGATAACGGTGCTGGTAAATCCACGATGATCAAGATCATGAACGGCTGTTACCAACCAACGTCCGGCAAGTTGCTTTTCAACGGCAAAGTCGTCCATCATCTTACCGTGCCCATGGCACGCCAGTTGGGCGTTGAAACCGTCTACCAGGAACGTGCGCTTGCCGAACTGCAAACCCTCTGGCGCAACATCTTCCTGGGACGTGAATTGAAAAACCGCTGGGGATTGCTGGACGTAAATAAGATGAAAGCCGAAACGCACCGCTTGATGACTCAATCGATGGGCTTCACATCGCACGCCGTGAGCCCCGATTCGAAAGTCGGCAAGTTTTCCGGAGGCGAGCGTCAGGGGGTCGCCATCGTGCGCGCCCTCTATTTCGACGCTGAAATCATCATCCTGGACGAACCCACGATGGGCCTGTCGCTGAAAGAAACCGAAAAGCTGCTCAACTTCGTGCGCGGGATCAAGGAGGCCGGTAAATCCGCCGTCTTTATCGACCACAATATCTACCACGTCTATTCGGTATCCGATCGCGTGGTGGTCATCGACCGCGGCCGGGTGGCCGGTGAGTTCCAGACCAAAGATATCAGTCTGGAGACCTTGATGGAAAAAATGATCCTCGTTGCTGAAACAGGCAACCTGGACTAATCCCTCGAACAGACAAGGATGGATCAATGACCTCTCAAACGAAACAGATCAATTCCGAGACCGGCGCGCGCTACAAAGAGAGTTTCAATCTGAAGAGATTCTTGAGGACGTACGGCACGCAATTCGGCATCCTGACCGTTTTCGCCGCCATGTGGTCGTTCTTCATCATCATGGCTCCGGACACCTTTCTCTCCGCCCCAATCTATTACGCCTACATGTCGACGATCCCCTTCTTCGCCATGATCGCCATGCCGCTGACCATCCTCATCATCGCCGGTGAAATCGATCTTTCCTTCACCTCCATCATGGCCATGGGCATGATCATGTTCATCCTGACCTACAACGCCACCCAAAGCGTCTGGCTGGCTTTTATCGTTTCCCTGGTTACAGGGTTATTCATCGGTTGGTTGAACGGAATCATCGTGGTCAAATTCGGCATTCCATCCCTGGTCGCCACGATCGGCACCCAATTTTTCTGGCGGGGCGCAGTCCTGGTACTATCACAAGGCAAGAGCGGCACCCTGGTATATACCAAGGATACCCTCCTGTATCCGCTTCTGGTCGGCAAGATCGGCGGCGTGTTTCCCGTACAGATGCTGTGGTTGATATTCATCGCCGTCGGATCGTGGGTGCTGCTCAATCGCCATCAATTCGGGGCGCACATGTATTTGATCGGAGATAACCCCAACAGTGCAAAATTGATGGGCGTCAATACGGGACGGGCACGCATCAAGGGTTTCATGCTCGTCGGTTTGGTCTCCGCTTTCGCCGGGGTCGTCGCCAGCTTACACGTCACCTACTTCTGGCCGAGCCTGGGCGAAGGCTATCTGATGCGCACCCTGGCTTCCATCTTCCTGGGCGGAACTTCAGTATTCGGTGGTGTGGGCACGATCCTGGGCTCGTTTATCGGCGCCTTCATGATCGGCGCCATCGAGGCTGCCACCGTCGCCATCGGCTGGACAGGTTTCCTGACGCAGTTGATCTATGGACTCATCATCGTCCTCTCGGTCGTCATGCATACCTACCTGGGGAAACGGTTATCTTAGCCAGATTCTAGCCTGGTAGATCGCGCAACCAACCTGCTTGCTTGATGATCGCCGCCGACACAAGGGGACGCAATGCAGCGCCAACAACGCAAAGAACTCATTAAAGCCGAATTTACTCAACGATACGGATCGTCCCCAAGTGTATGGGTCCGGGCTCCGGGCCGTGTTGATCTCATCGGCAGCCACACGGACTACAACCTAGGTTTCGTCCTCATTCAAGCCATCGATCGTGACACCTGGATAAGCGCCGCACCGCGCGACGACGATGTCGTGCGCATCACTTCGCTCAACGCAGCAGGACGATCGGAGTTCGAGCTGCCGCACGTCGAGCACGACTCAGAGACCCCCTGGAGCAACTACGTGCGCGGCGTGGCGCATATCCTTCAGGGTGAAGGCTATCGCCTCTCGGGATTCGATGGCCTGGTCCACAGCACCATTCCCTTCGGCAGCGGGCTGAGTTCCTCAGCCGCGCTCGAAGTCGCCACGGCCGTGTTGTTCGAAGCTCTGGCCGACTGGAAAATCGAGCCTCTCGAACGCGCCCTGCTCTGCCAGCGAGCCGAAAACGAATTTGTAGGCGTGAACTGCGGAATCATGGACCAATACGCCTCCGCGATGGGAAAGCAGGACAGCCTGCTGCTGCTCGACTGCCGCGCCATCACCAGCCAGGCCAAGCCCATCGCACCCGGCATGCACATCGTGGTATGCGACACGCGTGCCGAGCGCACCCTGGCAGACTCGGCCTACCAGGAACGGCGCTCGCAATGTGAACGCGGCGTCCAAATCCTCTCCGGTTTTGATCCCGACGTTCACACCCTGCGCGACGTCACGCTGGAACTACTGAATGCGCATCGAACGGACATGGAACCCGTGGTCTACAACCGCTGCCGTTTCGTGATCGAGGAGAACCTACGCGTGCTGGCCATTGCAGATGCGGTGACGGTTGGTGAACACGAACGAGCCGGCGAGATGATGTTGGAATCATTCCGCGGCGCACGTGACCTGTACGAGATCGTCTCCGGCGAAATGATCGCCATGAAAGAGGCCATCATGTCTGCCCCGGGCGCGCTGGGCACGCGCGGCGCCGGCGCCGGTTTTGGCGGCTGCATGGTGGCCCTGGTGGCCCAGGGACACTTGCAGTCTTTCGAGGAGCACGTTTTCAAAGCCTACAAGGACAGTACGGGAATCGAAGCCCAAATCTTCCCCGTCAGCGCCGTCGATGGCGCTTCGCTGCTGACATTTTCCTGAATCGATCAATTTCAAGCAGAAAATACCGAGACGACAGACGCGCTCACGGCAGAAACAAGATATCCCACCCGGCGTCCTGCACGCGGATTTCCGTGCTGTTCCCGGGCCAATAGAGATGCGACCAGTAGCTGGCGCCGCGCAAGGTCGAGGGGTTGCGTCCAAGGGTAACGATGATGTGATCGGCTGTGTGATGCGCGAAATAACGCTCTCGCTGTGAGGCGCTTCGTCCCAGCGTGGGGTCCATCGCCACCCATCCGATACCCGGGAGGTAAGCCTCCAGCCAGGCATGTTCGACGGGTATGTCGCCGCGCTCTTCTTCCGGAAGATAGCGCAAACCGGTAATGTAACGGGCCGGGATTCCCGCAGCCCGGCTGAGGGCGATGGTCAGAGAGGCATACTCCGTACAATCGGCGCCCATGGCGCCGAACGTTGCCTGTGCGCCCCAATCGTCTTCGTTGTAGCTGTAAACCAATTCGTCGCCGGCATAATCGTAGAAAGCCCGCACCTCTTCGCATAACGTGTCCTTGCCGGCGGAAAGCTCCTGCGAGAGCGCGACGATTTGTGGATTGCGGGACTCGATGTGCAGTTCGGGCCGCACGAACTTATCGAGCACAGGGCCTTCACACTGCGACCATTCGTAGGCGACCTCAGACACTTCGACGAGTGTCTCGATCTCCACCTCGATCGTAATTCCTGGCGGGTGATCGGAGAGATCGAATTCGGCGTACAGATTTCCGTTTTCGTCGGAAAACAACACGTACGATTCGGGTGAAATCAACCGCTCACGCACCCGTTGGTAGGGTTCAAAATCGCGGATCAGCGCCACCCACAGATTTTGTTTCTCCGGCTTTCCCGCGCCCACGTTGGAAAGTGACAGATGCTGACGTACGAGGTACCGCTGTGTTTCCTCCGTTGTAACGCCGTAGGGAAGTACTGTGTCCGTTGATATTTCCGCCGGGGAAGAACAAGCAGCAAGAAAAAGTATGAACGACGCGACGTGCAACGCTTTTCGCATGGCTTCATTATAGAAGCAATACTTGTTTATGGTTAATACAATCCAAACGATTACGATCTAAACAATAATTTATACTTCAACGGACCAGACCAGACGTGATCGGTTCGATCCACCTCACCGGCATTCTCGAAATCTTCGATCGGACATATCAAAGTCTCTTCGTCCCCCATGCGAAAGACGATCTCATCCCTGAGCACCTTGTCTACGAAATCGAACGCCGTTTCCGTCGTTTCAAAGCGCAGCTCTGTGTGTTTCCCAACTTGTACGATCGCTTCCTGCCACATAAACATCATACGCAAGTCCCCGATGACAGAATTGGCTTGAGGGATCACGTACGGCTCATCGCTCGGGTGTTCGAAGCATCCCCAATGTTCTTCCGGCAAAATGGCTACAAACCGTGACAGGCCGATTTCGGGCACAAACGGGTCATCCGCAAGATGCTCATCACGCTGGAGATCTTGGTCTTGGAAGTCCTCACCGATGCTTATTTCAGAGTCAATATCGTCCGTCGGTTTTACGGAAAGCAGGATGCCGACGATCAAGGTTATTACCAATAGGATGATCAACAGCGTAGCAATTTCCATCTTTTCCTATACCCTTAGAAGAGACACACCAGCGAATGACACTCCCCACTTACAAAAAATTAACCCTGATGGAGATGATTCGTTCCAACAACCATTTATTGTCATAAGTCTCGTGCGCTGTGTGATTGAAAACACTTCATAAGAACACGCTTCGCTCGTCCGAACTGCGAATGTAATTATTCAAAATCGGACGAAGTTTGTCCACTCTGCAGGTGACATCCTGCACTGCCCCACATTCCGCCGTACTTCTATCATTATTCCATACCGAATCTCGTCGTAGAGCGCCCTGAAATCTGGCGCTCCCAGCCCACGGGAGGGGCCCTTGTCATCAAAGCAAAGGGCGCAGGCAGACCCCCTCGTTCGGGCTCAAAACGACCCGCCCGCTCCCATCGGAGCGGTCCTGGTCGTTGGCGGTGGCATCGCCGGCATGCAGGCCAGCCTCGATCTGGCCGACCAGGGTTACAAGGTCCACCTGGCAGAGACGAAGTCCGCCATTGGCGGACACATGGCACAACTCGACAAGACGTTTCCTACCAACGACTGTGCCATGTGCACCATCAGTCCGAAACTCGTCGACACCGGCCGCCACCTCAACATCGATCTGCACGTCGATACTGACGTGCTCAAGGTCGATGGCCAGCCCGGCGATTTCACGGTCACCCTGCGTCACAAGCCACGCTACATCGATCCCTTGAAGTGTGTCGGCTGCGGCGATTGCGCCGAAGTCTGCCCGGTCGTGCTGCCCGACCCCTTCAACGAAGGCCTCGCGCCTCGCCGCGCGGCCCACAAACTCTACCCCCAAGGCGTTCCCAACGCATATGCCATCGCCAAACTGGGTATTTCTCCCTGCCGTGACGCCTGCCCCGCCGGGCAGCGCGCCCAGGGTTACATCGCCCTGATTCGCGAAGGTCGTTACGATGACGCCCTGCGCGTGATCAAGGAGGACAATCCGTTTCCGGGGATTTGTGGCCGTATCTGCAACCATCGCTGCGAGGCTGCCTGCAACCGCGGCCTGGTCGACGAACCGATCAACATTCGCGCCCTGAAACGCTTCGTCACCGACAAAGTCTACGAGAAACCGCGCCAGGCGCGCGAAGCGGCCGAAATTACCCGCAAATCCAGAGTCGCCGTGATCGGCGCCGGTCCCTGCGGCCTGACCGCCGCACAGGACCTGGCCTTGTTGGGCTATCCGGTCACGGTTTTCGAAGCGCTGCCCGTCGCCGGCGGCATGCTGCGCGTCGGCGTTCCCGAGTACCGCCTGCCCACGGAGATCATCGAGCGCGAGATCGCCGATATTCTCGATCTCGGAATCGACCTGAAGCTCGACACCAGGGTCGAGGATCTGGATGACTTGTTCGACCAGGGCTTTGAGGCGGTTCTCATCGCGGTCGGCGCCCACGAGGGGATCCGTCTGCCGATCCCGGGCGCCGACCTCGAGGGCGTATTGATCAATACCCGCTTCCTGCGCGACGTACGCCTGGACAACCCGCCGGCAATCGGGGATCGTGTTCTCGTGCTCGGGGGCGGCAACGTGGCCTTCGACTGCGCACGTACCGCCGTACGCATGGGCGCCGAAGTGCACATGGCCTGTCTCGAGCCGCGCGATAATTTACCCGGCCATGCCTGGGAAGCCGATGCCGCCGAGGAGGAAGGCGTCGTCATTCACGCCGACCGCACGTTCCTACGCGTCGTCGACGACGGCAGCGGGCACGCGGCCGGAGTCGAATGCGAGCGGGTGGCCCACTTCGATTTCGACCACGAGGGCCGCTTGTCCGTCGAGACCGTACCCGATTCCAAACACGTGATCGAAGCGGATACCATCATATTCTCCGTCGGTCAGCGTGCCGGTCTGGCCTTCATCCCCGATGACGCCGGAGTGGGCGTCACCACCAAACGCACGATTGCCATCAACCCCAACACCATGGCCGCAACCCGGCCGGGCGTTTTCGCCGCCGGCGACAGCGTCTCCGGCACGGCGTTTGTGATCGAAGCCGTGGCCTCCGGCCATCAAGCGGCCGAAAGCATTCACCGTTATCTGCGCGGCGAGGAACTCGAGCCGGAACCCAAGCCTGAACTGCCGGTGGTGAAATTCACTCGCGCCGAACTTCAGGCGCGTATCAACTCCGGCGAGATCCAGCCCACGGGCCGGATCCCCATGCCCGAGCTTCCCGTCGAACAGCGGACGAGCTGCTTCGCCGAGGTTGAGGGGGGTTACAGCGACGAATCGGCACAAGCCGAAGCGGCTCGCTGCCTGGCTTGCGCACAGTGCTCCGAATGCCTCTCCTGCCAGTACGTCTGTGGGCGTGATGCCATCAACCACAACGATGTCGCGAAGATCGAGCAGCTTCGAGTGGGCGCCGTGATCCTGGCGCCCGGCTACGAAATCTACAACGCCGAGTTATCCGCCGAGTACGGATTGGGGCGCTACCCCAACGTGATCACCGCCCTGCAGCTCGAGCGCCTGCTCTCCGCCTCCGGTCCCACGCAAGGCCACGTCAATCGTCCCTCCGATGGAACACCCGCGAAAAAAGTCGCCTTCCTGCAGTGCGTCGGCTCGCGCGACAAGAGTCACGATTACTGCTCCTCCGTGTGCTGCATGTACGCCGCCAAAGAAGCGATCATGATCAAGGAGCACGATTCCGAGGCCGAGGTGCACGTGTTCATGATGGACATGCGCGCCTTCAGCAAGGGCTACGAAAGCTACTACCGCCGTGCCAAACAGCAGTACAACATCGAATACACACGCTGCCGGATTTCTGAATTCAAGGAAGACGCGGACAGTCAGGACATCATACTGCGATACGTGCAGCAGCCGTCGACGAACGGAAACGGTAAATCTGCCGCCGGTTCGCCGACTCCCGGGTCGCTGCTCACCGAAGAGCACTTCGATCTGGTCGTCCTTTCCGTCGGCATGGAGATTTCCGAAAGCGTAAAGGCTTTGGGCAGGGACCTCGGCATCCAGCTGGACGAGTACGGATTCTGCCACACGGCTTCGTTCAATCCACTCGAGACCACCCGGCCGGGAATCTACGCCGTCGGACCATTCCGCGAACCGAAGGACATCCCCGAATCGGTGGTCGACGCCAGCGGCGCTGCTGCAATGGCGGCCGGCCTGCTCGCCCCGGCACGCCACTCACTCACCACTTCCCCCGAATATCCTCCCGAGCGCGACGTGACGGGCGAAGAACCGCGCGTGGGCGTTTTCGTCTGCCACTGCGGTTCGAACATCGGCGGCTACCTCGACGTGCCCAGCGTGGCCGAGTACGCCAAAACGCTGCCCGGCGTGGTCCACGCCGAAGACAATCTGTATACCTGCTCGCAGGACACCGTGGCTCACATCACCGAGACGGTGAAGGAGGAGCATCTCAACCGCGTCGTGGTGGCTTCCTGCACACCACACACCCATGCGCCGCTCTTTCAAGACTGCATCCGCGCCGGCGGCCTCAATCCAGCATTGTTCGACATGGCCAACATCCGCAACCAGTGCTCCTGGGTGCATTCCCACGACAGGAAAGCCGCCACGCACAAAGCGCGCGACCTGGTGCGCATGGCCGTAGGCCGTGTCGCGACATTGGAACCGATCCACACCAGCAAAGTCGAGATCGAACACAGCGCCCTGGTGGTCGGCGGCGGAGTAGCCGGCATGACCGCCGCCCTCTCGCTGGCAGAGAACGGTTTCGACGTGCACCTGGTAGAGCGTGAAGGGCAACTGGGCGGGAATCTAAATAAAGTGCATTACCTGACCTCCGGCGACGAACCGCGTGAACTGCTGGAAAACCTGACCGCCGACGTCGAAGCTGAGCCGAGGATCGAATGTCACCTCAACCACGAAGTCGTCAGCACCAGCGGTTTCATGGGAAAATTCACCACCACACTACGCAGTGGCGCAGGTGAGAAGCAGATCGCACACGGCGTGACCATCATCGCCACCGGCGCGCAGGAGTACCGCGGGCCGGAGTACGGATACGAAAACAATCCCCGCGTGGTTACCGGTTTGGATATGGAAGCGCTGCTCGCCAATGCACACGGTTCGCAAATCGATCTCGAGGGCCGTGCCGCCGAAGCCTGGAAAGCGATCGGCGAACAGCTCCCCGATGAAGTGACCATGATCCTGTGCGTCGGACCTGCGGAGCGTTTCTGCGCCCGTATGTGCTGCACCACGGCGCTGAAACAAGCCATGACGCTCAAACGTCTCAAGCCCGAAGCCCGCATTACCGTGCTCTATAAAGACATCCGCACTTACGGTTTCAAGGAGTCGCTCTACACCGGGGCGCGTGAAGCCGGCGTGCGCTTCGTACGCTACGATGGCGAACACAAGCCCGTGGTTCGCAGCGATGGCCGGGATTTGGAAATCGACATCCACGATCACGTCCTGGGAGAGAAACTGACCTTGCACCCGGATCTGCTCATGTTGAGCATGCCAGCCGTACCGGCCGAAGGATCCCGCGAGCTGGCCTCGAAATTCAAGGTTTCGCTCGATCAGGACGGATTCTTCCTGGAAGCGCACATCAAACTGCGCCCTGTGGATTTCGCCTCCGATGGCTACTTCATGGCCGGCATGGCGCACTACCCCAAATTCGTCGACGAGAGCATCGTGCAGGCGCAGGCGGCTGCTTCGCGCGCGGCGCGCATCCTCTCACGCACTACACTGACCGCCGGCGGCGTCGTCGCCCAGGTCGACCCGACGAAATGCGTCGGCTGTCTGACGTGCGTGCGCGTTTGCCCCTACGGGGTGCCGCAGGTTATCCAGGACAGAACCGGCGTAGGCGAGATCAGCGGCGCAGCGTACATCGAACCTACCGTGTGTCACGGCTGTGGTTCGTGCGCTTCCGAGTGCCCCGCCAAAGCCATCAGCGTCGTCAGCCAGCGCGACGACCAGATCACGATCAAATTGGATGCCTTGTTGTCGGAGAAATTTGGAGACGAGGTCAAGGAGAAGGTGTAAATCATTTACGATTTCCATCGGCTCCGCTAAGGATGATGTTCTGTCGCTTGATTAAATAGCGATTTTAGAAAAAGATTAACGTAGCAGGAAACGGGATCAGGAAGGGAACATGGCCGAATTCGAACCACAAGTCGTCGCATTTTGCTGCAGTCACTGCGCCTACAACGCCGCCGACCTCGCCGGCAGCCTGCGAATCCAGTACCCCTCGTCGATCAAGATCATCGAGGTCCAATGCACGGGGCGCGTCGACATCGAACACATGCTGCACGCTTTCGAAGACGGTGCCGACGGCGTGATGGTGGCAGGTTGACTGCCCGGCGATTGTCATTACCTGGAAGGTAATACGAACGCAAGACGACGGGTGGAATTTGCCCGACAGTTGTTGGAAGAGATCGGCCTAGAAAGCCAACGGCTGCAGATGATCAACATTTCGGCGGCCATGGCCGGTGAATTTACCTTTGCTGCGGCCGAAATCACGGCCGAGATTCAACGATTGGGCCCCAATCCGCTGCGCGCTGACGGCGCAAATCGATCCGATGTCAAGGCGCCCGTCGTCGAGATAGCGAAAGAGAATGGCGAAGCTTGATTCCCTCAAGCGTTTCGATGTCTTCGCAGAGCTTCCCGAGGAAGCTCTAAAGGAAATCGCGCGCCTGGCCAAAAATGAAACGCATCCTGAAGGAACGGTTCTTTTCAAGGAAGGCGCCGCAGCGGATAAACTCTACCTGCTGCTCGAGGGCAAGATCTCGCTCGAGATGCTCGTGCAGCTCGGCAGCACGGGAACGCCGCGCCGTGCAACGTTCAGCGTCGCCGGCCCCGGAAACGCCGTCGGTTGGTCCAGTCTGGTCCCGCCGTACATCTACACCTCTTCCGGCGTTTGCATCGAAGACGTCAAATTACTGGCGCTTTCCGGCGATGACTTGCGCGCCTACATGAACGAGCACCCGGATATCGGCCACGCCATTTGTCAGCGCACGGCTTCTATCATTCGCGGGCGTATGACCAACGCCACGTCGATGCTCACCTATTTCCTCTCCATCGTCTCACACGAACTGAAACGTCCGCTCGCTGCGGTCGAAAATTACCTGCAGATCCTCTCCGGCGGCTACGCCGGCGAACTGAGCCCCAAGCAAACCCGGCTGATCGAGCGCAGCACGCTGCGCATCGCCGATCTGCGCAACTTGATCAGCGACATCCTCGACTTCGCCCGCATGCAGCCCGAGCAGATTCGCGCAGACTTCGAGGAGCTCGATCCGGCCGAACTCGGCGCCGAAGCGATCGAGGAAGTCCGCCTGGCGGCGTCGCAGAAGAACGTGCAGCTCAAGGTCATCGGGCCGACCGAATTTCGTTCCATCGTCGCCGCCCGGCGCCGGCTGCGGCAGGTCATCGCCAATCTGCTGGCCAACGCCGTCAAATTCTCACCCGAAGGCAGCACCGTGACCCTCAGCGCACACGACAAACCTGAGGCCCTGGTGATCCAGGTGATGGACGAGGGCATCGGCATCCCCGAGGACGAACAGGAACACATATTCGACGATTTCTTCCGCGCCAGCAACGTCGGCGATTTCCAAGGCGCCGGCCTGGGGCTCTCCATCGCACACAAGATCATCGAGGCACACGAAGGCAGTATCGAGGTCGAAAGCCCCTACCAAGAAGGAAAATCCGGCACCAAATTCACCATCACGATCCCTCGGACGCTTCCTGTTCCCGGAATGGGCAGGTCGGCCGAACCCGCAGTCACCCAGGAGAGAGGGGGGTAGACATGCGCGATAAACCGTATGTATTGATCGTGGACGACGACCCGGACATCGTGGAAGGGATTATTGCCGTTCTGGAGACGCGCGATTACCGCCTGGCCAGCGCCGGTGACGGCATCGCCTGCATGGAACGCATCAAAGAGGAGCCGCCCGATTTATTGATCCTGGACATGATGATGCCGCGCATGGATGGTTTCGCCGTCATCCGCGAACTGCGCGGCGATCCGAAGTACGCCGGCTTGCCCGTCATCATCCTCACCACGGTCATCGAAGACGCGGCCTACCGCCGCTACGAGCTGGAGACGGGCCTGGCGATGGACGTGCAGGCCTACATCGAGAAACCGGCACCGCCGGATGAGCTGCTGCGTTACGTCACCGCCGCGGTCGAGCTGCCCTACATCATCGTCGCCGACGACGATCCGGACATTGTTGCCGGGATAACCACGGTCCTCGAATCGAAGCCCTATCAGGTCAGTTCGGCGTCGGACGGCCAGACCTGCGTGGAGTTGGTCCGCAAGCGAAAACCCGATCTGCTCATCCTGGATCTGCTCATGCCGCGCATGGACGGTTTCGCCGTCATTCGCGAGCTGCGTAGCGAACCGCAGCTCGCCGACCTGCCGATCATCATTCTCACCACCGTCGTCGAAGACGCCAGCCGCCGGCGCTACGAACTCGAAACCGGCCAGGACATGGCCGTCACGCTGTACATGCAGAAACCCGTTCCGCCCAAGATGCTGCTCAAGCAAGTTGGAGAGGCACTGCAGGCATGAAGCCCGACAAGGTTACCGGTGCGGTGATGGTCGTCGGCGGCGGGGTCGCCGGCATGCAGGCCAGCCTCGATCTGGCCGAGCAGGGCTTCCGCGTCTACCTGGTGGAAAGTAAATCCGCCATCGGTGGACACATGGCCAAGCTGGACAAGACCTTCCCCACCAACGACTGCGCCATGTGCATCATCAGCCCCAGGCTGGTCGAGACCGGGCGTCATCTCAACATCGATTTGATGGTCGACAGCGAAGTCGAAAAGATCGCAGGGCAGGCTGGCGATTTCACGGTAACCGTGCGCCGCAAGCCGCGCTACATCGACATCGACAAATGCGTCGGCTGCGGCGATTGTGCCGAAGTCTGCCCCGTCGTGCTCACGGATGCGTTCAACGAAGGCCTGGCGCCGCGCAAAGCGGCCTACAAACTCTATCCGCAGGCGGTGCCCAACGCCTACGCCATCGACAAGCTGGGCATCGCGCCCTGCCGCAGCGCCTGCCCCGCCGATCAGCGCGCCGAGGGCTACATCGCCCTCATCGGAGAGGGACGCTATCGCGAAGCCTACCGCGTGATCAAAGAGGACAATCCCTTCCCCAGCGTGTGTGGACGCACCTGCCACCACCCCTGCGAGGGACACTGCGCCCGCGCGCTTGTGGACGAACCCGTGAGCATCATGGCGCTGAAACGTTTCGTGATGGATTACGCCCTGGCTTACGGTCGTGAGAAAGTCGAGCCCGTACCGCGCACGCGCCCCGAGTGGGTCGCCGTGGTCGGCGCCGGCCCGGCCGGACTTACTGCCGCCCACGATTTGGTGAAAATGGGCTACGGCGTGACCGTTTACGAGGCGCTGCCCGTCGCCGGCGGGATGATGCGCGTGGGCATCCCCGCCCACCGACTGCCCAAAGGCGCCTTGCAGGACGACATCGACGACATCCTCGCCCTGGGCGTGGTGCTGAAGACCGACTCGCCAATTTCCGATCCGACGAAATTGTTGAAAGAAGGCTACGACGCCGTATGTCTGGCGACGGGGATTTCCAGCCGCGATCACTCGCTGGGTGTGGAGGGCGAAGACGCCGAGGGCGTACTTTCCGCGGCGACTTTCTTACGCAAAGTCAATCTGGGAGAACCCGTCACCGTCGGCGAGCGCGTGGCCGTGATCGGCGGCGGCGTGACGGCGCTCGACGCAGCCGCCGTCGCCCGCCGGTTGGGCGCCGAAGAAGTCATCCTGGCCTACGACCGGCCGCGCGGCGAACTGCCCGCCTACCAGTGGGAAATGGACGCCGTCGAAGCCGAAGGCATCCGCCAGTTCGAGCACACCACGCTGAAGCGCATCCTTACCCAGGACGGCAAGGTCACCGGCGTCGAACTGGCCCGCACCGGCCGCGGCATGACCCAGGACGAGCAAGGCCGGCGGCGGCCCAAGATCGAAGCCGGCAGCGAATTCAGCCTCGAAGTCGACACCGTGATCGGCACCGTCGGCCAGCAGTCGGATTTGAATTATCTCCACCCGGTCTTCGACGATTTGAGCGCCGACAAAGAAACCCTGGCGTGCGAGAACGCACCCGGCCTGTTCGTCGTCGGCGGGCGCAAGACCGGCGCCAGCTTCATCGTCGAAGCCATCGCCCTGGGACACCGGGTGGCGAAATCGATTCACCATTATTTACAGGGCACGCTCGACGAATTGGAGAAACCCACGCCGCCGGTGGTCAAGGTCACCCGTGAGGACATCGAACGCCGCGTCAAGCGAGGGGAAATCGAACTGCTGCCGCGCAGCGAACCCAAACTGCTTCCCATGGAGGAGCGCGTCACCAGTTTTCGCGAGGTCGTGCTGGGACTGACCGAACGCCAGGCTCGCGCCGAAGCCAAGCGCTGCCTGCAGTGCGGGAACTGCTCCGAATGCCTGGCCTGCGTCTACGCTTGCGGTGTGGACGCCATCGACCACGAGATGGTCGAATCCTATGAAGAGATCAACGTCGGCGCCGTCATTCTGGCTCCCGGCTACCAGGCATATCAGGCCGAGCTCTCCGCAGAATACGGTTTGGGCCGCTACCCCAACGTGATCACGGCGCTGCAGCTCGAACGCCTGCTCTCCGCTTCCGGACCCACCACGGGACACGTGGTGCGCCCTTCGGACGGACGTCCGGCGAAGAAAATCGCCTTCCTGCAGTGCGTCGGTTCGCGCGACCAGAATCACGATTACTGCTCTGCCGTGTGCTGCATGTACGCCACAAAAGAAGCCATCCTGGTGCGCGACCACGATCCTGAGGCCGAGGTGGACGTCTTGATGATGGACGTGCGTGCCTTCAGCAAGGGTTACGATGCCTACTACCGGCGCGCCCGGGAACAGTACGGCATCCGCTACACCCGCTGCCGTGCGTCCGAAATCAAGGAAGTCCCCGAATCTCAGAACATCTCGATCCGCTACGCCAAGGAACAAGGCATCGGGACGGGAATTGAGAACGACTCCAAGCTGCCCGCGACGCACATGGCGGAAGCGGAGTACGACCTGGTCGTGTTGTCGGTGGGCATGGAGATCTCGCAATCCGTCAAGGATCTTGGCCAGCGCCTGGGAATCGAACTCGACGACTACGGTTTCTGCCGCACGGCGTTCTTCAATCCGGTGGAGACATCCCGGCCGGGGATTTACGCAGCAGGACCGTTCCGCGAACCGAAGGACATCCCCGAATCGGTGGTCGACGCCAGCGGCGCGGCGGGACGAACGGCGGCGCTGCTCACCACCGCCCGCGGACAGTTGACGCGCGAACCCAGCTATCCGCCTGAAAAGGCGATCGCGGACGAGCCAGCCCGCGTTGGAGTCTTCGTCTGCCACTGCGGCACGAACATCGCCGGGTACATGGACATCGAAGCCGTGACCGGCTACGCAGCGGAGCTGCCCCACGTAGTCCACGCCGACCATCTGCTGTACACCTGCTCGCAGGACAGCACGGCGCAGATTCAGGCTTGTATCGCAGAGCACGATCTAAACCGCGTCGTCGTGGCTTCCTGCACGCCGCGCACCCACGGCCCGCTCTTCCGCGACGTGATCCGCCAGGCGGGATTGAACGGGTACCTGTTTGCGATGGCCAACATCCGCAACCATTGTTCGTGGGTCCATTCCCATGCGCCCGAGATAGCCACAGAAAAGGCGCAGGATTTGATCCGCATGGCCGTCGCCCGCGTGGCGGCGCTCGAGCCGCTGCACACGCAGCCGGTTCCCGTTTGCCAGCAAGCGCTGGTCATCGGCGGCGGTGCGGCGGGCATGAACGCCGCACTCACCCTGGCCGAACAGGGTTTTCCCGTCCACCTCGTCGAAAAGGAAGCGGCCCTGGGCGGCAATCTGCGCAACGTATTTTTCAACCACGATCCCGGAGATTCGGCTGCCGCACACGATCCCCAAAAATACCTGCGGGCGTTGATCCAACAAGTCGAAGCACACCCTGCGATCACCACGTACCTTTCGAGACGGATGCAGCATACCTCAGGTTTCATGGGTGATTTCACCACGACGCTGAAGGGCGAAGATGGCAGCAAGGTGGTAATCAAGCACGGCGCCACGATCGTCGCCACGGGCGGCCGGGAGTATCGCGGCGAGGAATACGGCTACACGGAAAGCGCGCGCGTGGTCAGCGGATTGCAGTTTGAAGCCCTGCTGGCCAAATGCAGCCGCAAACGGGTCAAGCTCGACGATAAGACGAAAGCGACCTGGAAGCTGCTCGATGAAGCCCCGCCGGACGAGGTGCTGATGATCCAATGCGTCGGTCCGGCGGAGGAGACCTGCGCCCGCACCTGCTGCACCACAGCGTTGAAGCAAGCGCTGAAGTTGAAGGCCTTGAATCCTGAAGCGCGCCTCGTCATGCTGCACCGCGACATGCGCACGTACGGATTCAAGGAACGCCTCTACAAGCAGGCGCTCGACAGCGGCGTGATCTTCGTGCGCTACGACCCGGCTCACAAACCGCAAGTGCAGGTGGCAGCGGACGGTGCTTTGCAGGTGAACGTACGGGATCCCGTGCTCGGTGCGCCCTTGAACTTCGAGCCCGATCTGCTGGTGCTTTCCACGCCGCTCGTCCCTGCGGAGGACAGCAAGGCGCTGGCTACGAAATTGAAGGTGCCCGTCGATCTGGACGGTTGGTTCCTGGAGGCGCACGTCAAGCTGCGGCCGGTGGATTTCTCCAGCGAGGGCGTGTTCCTGGCCGGTGCGGCGCACTATCCCAAGCTGCTCGACGAGACCATCGTGCAGGCCCAGGCCGCCGCGGCCCGCGCGGCGACGGTATTGTCGCGTCAGACGTTGAATGCGGGCGGCTCCGTCGCCCGCGTCGATCCCGAAGCCTGCGTCGGCTGTCTGACCTGCGTGCGCATCTGCCCCTACGGCGTACCGCAGATGCAAATTGATTTCACCGGCGCCGGCGGCATCGTGGGCGCGGCGTACATCGAACCCGCCGTGTGCCAGGGCTGCGGCACGTGCGTCGCCGAATGCCCCGCCTACGCCATCGAACTGCTGCATTATCGCCACGAGCAGTTGGAAGACGAGGTGGGCGCCCTGTTCGAGGCGCAGATTCAAGCGCAGGAAGGGTGAAGGCATAGATGAGCGAGAACGGGAACGATATGCAGATCGTCGCCTTTTGCTGCCATCATTGCGCCTACGCCGCAGCAGATCTGGCCGGCGTCCTGCGCATCCAGTATCCGGCGCAGGCCAAGATCGTCGAGATCCCCTGCTCCGGGCGTTTGGACGCGCTCGAGGTGCTGCATACATTCGAACGCGGCGCCGACGGCGTGATGGTCGCCGGTTGACTGCCCGGCGACTGCCATTACCTGGAAGGTAATGCCAACGCCAAAATTTTGGAGTCGATCGGTTTGGAATCCGAGCGAGTGGAAATGTTCAATCTCTCATCGGCGATGGCCCAACAATTCGCCGAAACGGCGAAAACCATGGCGCAGCAGATTCAAAATTTGGGCCCGAATCCACTGCGGCTCGCCGCTGAGGAAAATAACAAAGTATAGGGAAACAGGATCCGGAAGCGTGCGTAAACGCTCCGGCATCAGGGAGAGTGAAGTATGATCATCGCGGAACAAAAACCATTGGAGGAGATCAAGGCCTTGATCGCCGACGCCAAAGACGTGCTGGTCGTCGGCTGCGGCACCTGTGTGACGGTGTGCTTTGCCGGCGGCGAGAAGGAAGCCGGCATCCTGGCCAGCAGCCTGCGCATGTCGACCAAACTCGACGGTGGGCCCAAGGCCGTGGAGCACGTCACCGTGCAGCGCCAGTGCGAATGGGAGTACATCGACCCCATTGGCGAACGCGTCGATCAGGTGGACGTGGTGGTTTCGATTGGATGCGGCATCGGCGTGCAGGCACTCGCCGAACGCTTCCCCAAAGCCGTCGTCGTCCCCGGATTGAACACTTCGTTTCTGGGGCTGCCCACCGAACAGGGCGTGTGGGAGGAACGCTGCGCCGCCTGCGGCGAATGCATCCTCGGTCTGACGGGCGGTATCTGCCCCATCGCCCGCTGCGCCAAACAACTGCTCAACGGACCCTGCGGAGGCTCGCAGAACGGCGTCTGCGAGATCAACCCGGATACGCCCTGCGCCTGGCAGTTGATCTACGACAAACTAAAGGATCAGGATCGCCTGCACCTGCTGACAGAAGTACAGGGTCCCAAGAACTGGTCCACCAGCCGCGACGGCGGTCCGCGCAGAATTACCCGCCAGGATCTGCGTCTCGCAGCCGAAGAGTCTGAGTAGGCGAGAAGGAGTGAAGCCATGACAAAAACATCGAGCAACGGTTACAAATCCGGCTCTCGCCTGGAACGCCTGCTGCGCGCCGGTGAATTCGTCGTCACCGGCGAGTTGGGCCCTCCGCAGGGCGCCGACGGCGGCGTCATCCGCGAGAAAGCCGCCCTGTTGAAGGGCGTGGTCGATGCCACCAACATCACCGACAACCAAACCGCCATCGTACGCATGTCATCGATCGGCGCCGGCACCATCGTGGTCCAGGAAGGCCTGGAACCGATCATCCAGATGACCTGCCGCGACCGCAATCGCCTGGCGATCCAATCCGACCTGCTGGGCGCCTACGCCCTGGGAATGCGCAACGTGCTCTGCCTGACCGGCGATCACCAATCCTTCGGCAATCACCCCACGGCCAAGAACGTCCACGATCTGGATTCCGTGCAGCTGATCCAGATGGTGGTGAAGATGCGCGACGAGGGCAAATTCGAATGCGGCGACGAGATGAAAACTATCGAGCCGCGCTTCTTCGTCGGAGCGGCGGCCAATCCCTTCGGCGACCCCTTCGAATACCGCCCCTACCGCCTGGCGAAGAAAGTCGCCGCCGGTGTGGATTTCATCCAGACGCAGTTGATCTACAACATCGAGCGCTTCGCCGAATACATGCAGAAAGTGCGCGAACTTGGCTTGCACGAGAAGGCGTACATCCTGGCCGGCCTGGGTCCGCTGAAATCCCCCGGCATGGCGCGCTACATGCGCGATCAGGTCCCGGGCCTGGACGTACCCGACATCTACGTCGACCGCATGACCGAAGCTGCGAAGGGCATCGACAAAGCGGACAAGAAAGCCCGCACCCAGGCCTGGCGCGAGGAGGGCATGAAGATCACCATCGAGCAGATCCAGCAGATGCGCGAGATCGAAGGCGTTGCCGGCGTGCACGTGATGGCCATCGAATGGGAAGAAGCGGTCAAGCCGATCGTCGAGGGCGCAGGCCTGCTGCCGCGTCCGGAACCGGCGAAGTAGGGAGATGCCTATGGAAACCAAACTCAGCACCGATCTGGCCGACCGTATCCGCGAAGCCACAGGCGAGAACGTGTTTCTCTGCTATCACTGCGTGAAATGCACCTCTGGCTGTCCCCTGATGGAACACTTCGACATGGGCCCCAATCAGGTCATGCGCGCCGCGCAGTTGGGTATGGAAGACCTGATCTTCGAGAGTAAATCGCCCTGGCTGTGCGCCTCCTGCCAGACCTGCACCACGCGCTGCCCGCAGGGCATCGATATCGCCCGCGTGATGGACTTCATCGTCGGCGAGGCGATGGCCAAAGGCATCAAACCCAAGGTGCCCGAAGTCGCCCTGTTCAACAAGGTATTTCTGCGCGACGTCGACCTGCTGGGCCGTTCTTACGAACTGGGCCTGATGGTAGAAATGAACATGCGCACCAAGCAGCCTTTCAAGGACGTCGACCTGGGGCTGGATATGATCAAACACGGTAAGATCGCCTTCCTGCCCTCGGTGATCCGTAAACGCAAACCCAAGACGAAAGAATCCCCGCCGGAACGGGAGGCCAACGAGGTCGGGTATTACCCCGGCTGCTCTTTACATTCCCTGGCCAGGGAATTCAACCTTTCCGCCCTGGCGACACTGGAAGCACTCGATCGAGTGCCCGTAGAACCGAAGAATTGGATTTGCTGCGGATCTTCGCCCGCCCACCGTGTGGACCACGAACTTTCGGTGCAGCTGCCGCTCGAAAGCCTGGCGCTGTACGAGATGGAAGGCGTAAACGAAGTCACCCTGCCCTGCGCCATGTGCTTCAACCGCTTCAAGGCCGCGGCGCGCGAAATGCGCCTCGATCCTGAATTGAAAAAAGAGGTCGATCGAGAACTGGGTTACGAGTATCAAGACAGTCTGGCGATCTCGTCACTTTTGGATTACGTCGTCGAGAATGTCGGTCTGGAGGCCGTCGCCGAGCGTGTCGAAAAGCCGCTGGAGGGGCTGAAGATCGCCTGCTACTACGGCTGCCTGCTCACGCGCCCTCCAGAAATCACCGGCTCGAAGGAACCCGAATACCCCATGGCCATGGACCGTTTGATGAAGGTCCTGGGTGCAGAACCCATCGACTGGGACCGCAAGGTGTCATGCTGCGGCGCTTCACTTTCCCTGACCGCCACTGAGATCGTGCTCGAGATGAGCGCCGAGATTCTGGAGAACGCCCGCGCCCGCGGCGCCGATCTGCTGGCCGTGGCCTGCCCGATGTGCCACGCCAACATCGACGGGCGGCAGGCGCAGATGGATATCACGCAACCCACGCCGGCGCTGTACTTCACGCAGCTCATGGCGCTGGCTTTCGGCATGCCTGAAGAAGCCGCGCTGAAGTTCAACATGGTAGACCCACGGCCGCTGTTGAAAGAGCGAGGTTTGCTATAGACTACCTGCGCACGACGCAACGCTCCATACGCAGAGCCCACACCAGGATGGTCCTGGCGGCCAGGGAGCGCAAGACGAACGTATCCTCCCGGCTGCGTGAATTGAAGCTGCCGCGGCGAAGCCGTGAGCGGCCGCCGATTGGCGAGAGCTTGTGGCAGTTGGTCGACCGCTGGCAGTTGAGCAACTTCATTCAGCGTATTTCATCACTCCAATCCGAAACCGGCGAACGCGGGCCGCTGCCGTTCATCATCCTGGCCGAGACCGGCCAGGACGTACGAACGTGTTCCAACTGCCGCAACTGCGAAAGTTGGATGGCCCCCGGCATGGATCTCACCTTCGGGGAAATCCTGCGCGCCGCTGCGCGTGACGATCCGCTGGCGCTGCAGAATCGTTCCCTGTGGAACTGCGACGACGCCTTCACCGACGGCATCTCCTGCCAGGAAGGTTTCGACATCACCGCCGTGATCCGCACGCTGCGGCGTGAAGCGAAGCTGCGCGGCTACCACAAGCATTTTTACCGCCTGCGCGCCCTGCGCTCGCGCATCCGCGATATCCCCAACTGGCGGCCAACGACGCCATCCTGGAGCGTCCCCAGCTTCGACCGGGAGCGGATAGAATCTTTACGAGAGAAGCTGGAGAATTTAGGCCGCTTCAAATCATAGATCGATCCGAGGAAACGCAATGAAAATCGCCATCACCGGAAAAGGCGGTGTGGGCAAGACCACACTCACTTCACTGCTGGCCTACGCTTACGCCGAAAAAGGCTTCCAGGTCCTGGCCATCGACGCCGACCCGGCGCCCTGCCTGGCCGACGCGCTGGCCTTCCCGCAGGAACTGCTGGAGGAATTGACCCCCATCGCCCGCATGGACGATCTGATCTACGAACGCACCGGCGCGCAGCCGGGCACAACCGGCGGCTTTTTCAAGATCAATCCTCGCGTGGACGACATCCCCGACCGTTTCTCGGCCGTGCATCGCGGCATACGCTTGCTCGAAATGGGCGCCGTCGAGCTGGGCGGTTCGGGCTGCATCTGCCCCGAGAGCGCTATTCTGCGTGCCTTGACCACTTACATTCTGCTGCAGCGCAACGAAGTCATACTGCTCGACATGTACGCCGGGGTCGAGCACCTCGGCCGCGCCACGGCCTCCGCCGTGGACGCCATGCTGATCGTGGTCGAGCCCACGAAGCGCAGCATGGGCACCGCGGCGCAGATCAAGTCGCTGGCCGAGGACATCCGGCTGAAGAATCTCTACATCGTGGGCAGCAAGGTCCAGGGGGAAGAAGACGAAAAGTTCATCGAGGACAACAGCCCCGGGCTGCCGGTGATCGGGTATTTACCCTACGATCCTCACGTGCGCCAGGCCGATCGCGAGGGCACGGCGCTCTACGATCTGTCACCCGAATTGGCCAAAGCCACGCAGGCCATCGTGCAGGCGCTGGAAGTAGGCCGTGAGGATTAGAAACACTCTCTGGGACGGAATGGCTAAGTCTCGAGGATCGGGAAAAAAGACGCCCGGACCGGGCGTCTTTTCGTCACGTCTCACGAGAGTCTATTTATGCTGCTCGATCAATTCGACCACGTCCGGGAAATCGATGCCCAGCTGTTTGACGATCTCCAGTGTCGGCACGCCGTCCTTGTCCCAGCCGCGGCGCTCGTAGACGGCGTCCATCAACTGCTCGTAGCGCGCCTCTCGCTGTGCGCGCAGTTTGGCCATCTTCTCCTCGGTCGATAGCCCCTCGATGCCGATCCCCAATTCCTTGAGCTGCCCGTCGTAGCGCTCGGCGCGCGATTCGTACTCCTCCACCGTCACCGGACCCATGGCGCGGTAGGGTGGATAATCGTGCCGGCGCGTGCCGAAGCCCAGCTTCAAATTGAAGATGCGCTGGAAGTTGTACACACGCTCGGATTGACGCACCAGATCCTCTCCGGTCACCGACGTGCCGGTGAGTCCCTCGTAGAGCCAGGTGTAGTTCTCGACGTGCTCGGGGACCTTGCCGGGCTCGTCCGTCTCGGCATTGTTCTCCGGCGTGATGTCATTCCAGGGCAGCTTGCACAACCCGTGCAGGCTGAACCAGGTGCGCCACATGGGGAAGTAGTGCAGCGCTTCGGCCTTGTCCTCGAAGGTCGGAAACAGTTTGTGAATCTGGTCCATGAAGATCAACCAGGCCTCGTCGTGCTGCGCGCCTTTCAGCGTCATGGCGTAGCCGCCCTGCTGCGCCAGCGATTCCTTGGTGACGTACTCCGAGAATTCCAGGCCTTTGTTCTCCATACCGATGTCCTGCAGATAATCGGGATCGGCGCCGAAGTTATCGGCGAAGTACTTTTTCATGTAGCGCACGCCCTGTCCGATGACGGCGCCGAAACCCTCGCCGTTGGCCATCTGGTGGATCAGCTCGAGTGCCGCTTCGGCGTCTCCCCATTCCAGGGCCAGGCCGCCGGTGTGTTCCTCGGTGAGGACGCCTGCGGCGTAACACTCCATGGCAAAAGCGATCGAATCGGCCAGGCTGATCGTGTCGATGCCGTAGGTATCGGCGTAGAAATTCATCTCGATGATCGCCAGCGGGTCGAATACCCCGATGTTAGAGCCCAAACCGGCCACGGTCTCGTACTCCGGCCCGTCCACGATCACCACCTCGCCGGCGTACGGTCCCGTACGCAGATGGAAATGGTCCACGGCGTGCGCGCAGGACAGCGTGCAGCCCACCCAGCAGCCGTCGAACACGTCCTGGGTGAACGTCGATTTCCACACCGTCGAATCGATCTTCGGCGACTCGGGATGCGAACCGAAGCGGAAATTGTGCACCGGCAGCAGGTCGAAGTGATCCATGATCTCGACCAGGTAAGGCGTGCCAATCTTGCGCATCTGGTTCTGCGCATCGTCGAAGGCGATGATCTCCTTGTTGATGCGCTCCCCAGCCTTATGGAGCAGCGCTATGTCCGCCGGGTTGTTGCTCGTGCTGTCCAAATCGCTGTAGCGGACGACGATTCCTTTCAGTTTCTTGTCGCGGAAGACGCGTCCCGTCCCGCCTCGCCCGGCCTGCTTCACCCGCATCTCTTTTCGCTGCGGATCGTACCAACTTACGTTGAGGCAGGCGTAGCGGATGTGACGCGCAGCCTGGCCCGTCGATATAACGGACAGATTCTTCTTATCCCGATCGTCCTGCGCATACATCCCCGCCAGCTGCTCCCCGAGGAGATGGGTGTTCAGCTCCTCCAGCGGGGCTTCCTCGATGGTCACCCTGCCCGCATCGCCGTCGATCACGACGATGACATCCTTCTCGGCCTTTCCGCAGATTTCCAAGGCATCGAAGCCGGAGAATTTCAGGTAAGGCCCAAAATGGCCGCCGACGTTGCTGTCGATCACCGAATGGGTCAGCGGGGAGATGGTGACCACCGTCGATTTCCCCGATCCGGGATAGGTCGTGATGCCGCCGATCGGGCCACCGGCGATGACCAGCGCGTTCTCGGGATCGTCCCAGCGCGTGTCCCCATCCACCGCGTTCCACAGCAGCCGGAGGGCGAAACCGCGCCCGCCGGTAAACACGTCCTTCATCTGCTGCGTCACGGGTTTTTCGGAAATAGCGTTGGTGGAAAGATCGATCGCCAGCGTGCGGTTGGCGTAGCCGTGCTCTACAGGTCGTTTCTCGTACTCATATACAGCCAACCTGCGGTGTGCGGCTTTGATTTTTTCCAATTCCATTACCGTCTCCATTACCACCTCCGGCAGTTTGCAGTGACGATCTTACATTCTATTGTACATTGTCTTGCCCACTCAATTCTTCGTGTTTTCGATGTGGCCTTTGTCATTTTACGAGTAATCTCACCACCTTTGGGTGCGAAACGATCCCAGCCATTAAGGCAGGCGGATCTGAATCCTCGATCGCCGCGAGGTTTGGCCCGTGCTTGTTACCCTTTTGTTACGGCCCTATCACCTTTCCTGTTATCCACTCACGTGAAAATAAGGTGGAATCCGGCCGACAAACAGGTCGGCTTTGCTTTCAATTCACCCGGGTGAACAACCGTTATTGCACGCGGCGAATACCTTATGTTATTGCTGCAGGCGGCTTGGGAACCCGAATGATCTGCGAAGGCAACGAACCCAACAAATCTGAGTGAGTGCCT
This sequence comes from Anaerolineales bacterium, assembly GCA_037382465.1. NCBI lineage: Bacteria > Bacillati > Chloroflexota > Anaerolineae > Anaerolineales > Anaerolineales bacterium. The sequence goes on from JARRPX010000017.1 coordinate 34,470, forward strand.
TGGACGAGGCACACGAATAGGGAAACGTCACAATGATCGCTTCAGCATGCAGACGTTGGTTAGGTCTATGTTGCGTCTGTTGTTTATTCATCGCCAACTGCGCCACTACCGCGCCGCAAGAATTCGATGAAGATGCCGTGAAGGGCACCATCACCATCTCCGGCGCCTGGGCGCTGTACCCCCTTATGGTCCGTTGGAGTGATGAGTTCCAGAGTATTTATCCGGATGTGCGCATTGACGTCTCTGCGGGCGGCGCAGGGAAAGGCATGTCGGACGTCCTCGCCGGCGTCGTAGACATCGGCATGGTTTCCCGGGAAATCTATCCCGAAGAGATTGAGAAAGGAGCATTCTGGATCCCCGTAACGAAAGATGCCGTCTTTCTCACTGTAAACGCGGGGAATCCGGTTTGGCAGGAGTTGCGCCGGATGGGATTGACTCGGGAGCAACTCATTGGAATCTACATCACTGGAACGATTACCAACTGGGGACAACTGGTAGATCGGCCCGAGGTAACCGATGCCATCCATGTTTTCACGCGGTCCGACGCCGCCGGTGCGCCGGCAACCATTGCAGAGTATTTCGGCGGTCTACAGGAGGATCTGCTGGGTATCGGCGTGTATGGGGACCCAGGACTGCTCGAAGCCGTCATTCAGGATCCACTCGGTATCGGCTACAACAATTTGAATTATGCCTTCGACACCGACACCGGGCTGCCGGTTCTCGGCGCCCAGGTGATTCCGTTGGATCTCGACCAGAACCGTCAAATCAACGAACAAGAAACGCTCGACACGAAGGAACAAGCGATAGGCGCAGTTTCTACCGGAACTTATCCTTCCCCGCCGGCGCGCGAGTTGAATCTTGTGACTTTAAACCAACCCTCAGGACTGACGCGCTTCTTCCTCATGTGGGTCTTGCACGAAGGACAAGCATACGTCGGCGAAGCAGGATACGTACCGCTACTGCCGGCTAAACTTGAAGAAGCCATCGCGACCATCGAATGAAGGCGGGACAAGCGACCCCGGATTGAAAACGTAATGGGAAAGCCATTGTTCTCCTCCTCAGACCCCAACCAGTTTTCCCGCCATAACGATATCGCAACCGGCAACAAGTGAAGGTTGACCGATGCAGGAGATCCTGGAACAGACTCCCTCCCAACAAGATTTTCGAGCCCCGCGCTTCTCGATCGGCCTCGACCGGGTCGACGCTGACGACATTGCAAGAAGATTGACAGGGTTTCTCGCTTGGGCCGCCAGCTTTCTCGTGCCCATCATCGCCCTCGTACTGCTGCTCAGAGCATGGCCCATCCTATCCGCCAAGCCCCTAAAAGCAAATCTTCTTGGTACGAGCTGGCAGCCTTATCGAGGGATCTTCGGGTTTCTGCCCTTCATCGTGGGCACGATGTGGGTAACGATACTGGCCATGATCATCACAGTACCTCCTTCGCTGTTGACTGCGATTCACCTCGCAGAATATACCCCCTCACGTGCGCGCGCACTCATAAAACCCCTCATCGACTTATTGGCAGGAATACCGTCCGTGGTTTATGGGGTATGGGGCGTCCTCGTGCTGGTGCCGCTCGTCGAACACACCGTAATACCTTTCTGCAGCGTACATCTACGTTGGATTCCGTTCTTGAACAGCGAAAATCCCACGGGGTTTGGAGTCTTGTCGGGCGGACTGGTGCTAGCCGTTATGGTTTTTCCCATCATCATCTCCGTCTCCGAAGAAGTGATTCACGTAGTGCCCCAAGGTCTGCGGGAGGCATCTTTGGCATTGGGAGCCACCCATTGGCAGACGACCAAGCACATCGTCCTGCGCAAGGCACTCCCCGGGGTGGCGGCTGCTGTCGTCTTGGGCTTCTCACGGGCTTTCGGCGAAACCATGGCCGTCATGATGGTGGTAGGCAACATCGCGCAGCTTCCGCAATCGCTTTTTGACGCAGCCTATCCCCTCACAGCGCTGATCGCCAACAACTATGGAGAGATGCTTTCCGTGCCCATGTACGATTCTGCGCTCCTCGCCGCGGCCTTGATCTTGTTGGTCGTCGTCTTAATCTTTAACATCCTTTCGCGTTTGGTACTGTTGCGCTTGCATCGATATCAATAGAGGCAGACGGCATGAATCGACGAATGATCGAGGAGAAATTCTTCAAGGGCTTGATGTTCGCATCGTTGTTGATCGTACTCGGCAGCCTGGCGATGATCTTCCTGACGGTTCTCAAACACGGCTTGCCGGCACTGAATCTGGCGATGCTGACTCAGACGCCCAAAGGTGGATACTATCTCGGGAGGGAAGGCGGTATCCTCAACGCAATTGTCGGCTCCCTCTGTCTCGCGGGGGGAGCCACAATGATCGCCTTTCTCGTTGGTTTCCACGTCGCCATCTACCTGCATTTCTACGCCACGCGCAGACGAACAGCGGAAGTCGTGCGGCTCTCGATGGACGTACTCTGGGGGATACCCAGCATCGTCTACGGCGCCTTTGCTTTCATCTTGATGCTTTGGCTGGGAGTCCGGGCGTCGCTGTTAGGAGGCATATTGGCACTCGCTTGTCTCGAGCTGCCCATTCTGACCCGGGGTATGGACGAAGCCTTTACGATGGTACCGTCGGAATTGAAGGAGGCTTCCTATGGGCTCGGCGCCACAAAGATCGAGACGGCAGTGAAAGTAGTCATTCGCCAGACGGCCCCGGTGCTTCTGACGGCCACCCTCCTTGCTTTCGGCAGGGGTATCGGCGATGCGGCATCCGTACTTTTCACGGCGGGCTTTACCGATCGGCTGCCGGATTCGCTTTTCCGGCCGGCAGCGTCGCTGCCACTGGCGGTTTTCTTTCAACTGGCAACTCCTTTCCCCGCCGTGCAGCAGCGCGCCTACGCCTCCGCACTCGTACTTACGGCACTCATCCTTGTCATCAGCGTCTTTTCCCGCGCCCTGGCAAACAAGATGAAAAAACATATCATTCGCTAGGAAAGAGGCAAACGACAATGGCTCACTTACGGGTACGAAATCTAAACGTCTGGTACAACGATCAACATACACTACGAAACCTGTCCTGCGAGATACCGGATCGCGGTATCACCGCCATTCTCGGACCTTCCGGATGCGGGAAAACCACGCTGCTCAAAAGCCTCAACCGCCTGTTGGAAGAGACAGAGAATACCCGCATCACGGGAGAAGTATTTTTAGATGACAAGAATATATATCACCCAGAAACGTGCGTAACGGAACTGCGAACCAAAATCGGATTCCTTGCCCCCAAGCCGTTTCCACTTCCCATGTCGATCTACGATAACGTCGCCTATGGTCCACGCGTACACAGCCGCATTCCCGGAGAAAACGGTTCGAAAAAAGAACGACTCGACGAAATCGTCGAACGCAATCTGCGTGCCGCCGGCCTCTGGCAGGAAGTACACGACCGGCTTCGCTCGCCGGCATCCCATCTATCCACGGGTCAACAGCAGCGTCTGTGCTTGGCGCGGGCTCTCGCCGTTCAACCGGAAGTGCTTCTGTGTGACGAACCGACGTCGGCCCTCGATCCAATTGCAGCCCAGCGAATCGAAGCTCAACTGATGGCATTGAAAGAGGAGGTGACCATCATCGTCGTAACCCATCTTCTGCGTCAGGCGCGCCGCCTTGCAGACCATATTCTCGTACTATGGATGGGCGAATTGATCGAGCACGGGTCCAGTGCGCAGGTGTTCAGCCGACCGATGGACGAGAGAACCAATGCATACCTGGCAGGGGACATCGGATAACCTGCGCTTCCGCCGCCGCTTGTTCGCTAACGACGTCCAAACAACCTGGTTCCGATACGCACGATATTGGCGCCTTCGTCCAACGCCACTTCGTAACTGTTGCTCATTCCCATGGAGAGGTAGCGCATGGTGACATTGGGCAACGTCATATTCGACAGGCGGTAGAAAATCTCCCTGGCTTGCTGGAAGTACGGCCGGGCAAGCTCGGGATCGCCGAAGCGCGGCCCCATGGTCATCACGCCGAGTACACGCAGGTGCTCGAATTGAGACATTTCCTCAACGAGTTTATCGACGTTCTCCGGCATCACCCCCGTTTTGCTGCTTTCGCGCCCGATGTTGACTTCCACCAACACCTGCATGGTCCTGCCACAGTTCGTACAGTGCCGGTTGAGCGCCTTCGCCAATCGAACCGAATCGACGGTCTCGATCAAATCGAATGTGGCTGCCGCAATCTTCGCCTTGTTGCGCTGCAAATGGCCGATCATGTGCCACGTCGCGGTATCTCCCAACGCTTCGACCATCGGTTCCGCTTCTTGAACGTAGTTGTGGCCGATGTGTGTTACGCCGGCCCGAAGTACGGCTTTGACCTCGTCGATGCTTCTACCCTTCGCCGCGGCGACGAGAATCACGTGCGGGGGAATCGTCTCGAGTAGATTGCGTGCGTTTGCGGTTATCCCGGCTAAATCTGTTCCCATACCCCACTGCCAACATGCACATGAAATTGAACGGAGTCGGATGTCGTTCACCTTCCAATGAGCCTCTGCACAGCGCGAGACCGATTGAAATTTAACTCCCATCGGAGCCCGTCCACGAACCGATGGGGGCTACATCTATTATAGCCTTGACCTCATACACTATGCGACTCGTTGGTAAAACGCGCCACAAACCGGAGGCAAACTGTGATTTAATTGGTTTCGAGTCACGACGAGCGGGAAAATCGGCCACTGCCCTCGTTCTGCCAGAGTGACCTCGCACAAGGACGGCACGATGAAGGACGACCCAAAGAACGCCCCTCAAAAAGAAAAACGCCGGCTGCGGGATATCCTTCGCGGCGTTACAAACCGGATCGCCGGTCGAAATGTCTCTCCGGCCATCCTCCTGTTCGTCATCAACCTGGTATTGATTTACCCGCTCATGTTAATAAGTTTGAAGGATCTCGGTCCTTTCGACGAGATGATCTACATAGACCGAGGCAGACAACTCGTGGAAGGGAATCTACCCGAGTTCGCCGGAAATCCGTTTCTCGCCCTGCTGTACGCCGTCACCTATCTCCCCTTCCAGGCTTCCCCGTTTTGGATCGTTCACAGCGCCTGCGCAGCGCGTTTGATCCTGTTTTCATTGACCTGGCTCGCCGGCTATCTCGTCGCACGGCAATACGGCAAGTTTGCCTCTCCTCTCATAGCGGCAGGATTGCTCGTCGTCTCCCCGCTGCTGACGGATTTGTTCCTGAATCCAAGTGATGCATTGTTCGCCGGCTTGTCGGGCCTCACCTTCTGGCAGGTGTTGAAGTACTACAATACCCGAGAACGCCGGCATGTGTGGCAAGCATCTGCCCTGCTCGGACTGGCCGCGCTTTCGCGTAACGACGGTCTCGTGCTCTTCGCCCTGTTCCTGCTGCTCACACTGCTGATCGCCCTCAACAACGAACGCTCGATAAAATCATCCCTTCGGGCGATCGTGGCGGGCGTTTTACCTTTCTCGCTTCTCGTCGCAGGCTACGTGCTGTTTTACGGCAGCGTCACGGGAAACTTCAGCCTGGGAACGGCAAAAAGGACCTACATGGCGTTCGAGCAGGGACAACCGCTGCAAACACAGCCGGAAGCCGGAAACCTGACCATCGAGGCCCAGCTCCAGGCGCGCCAGATCTTTGGTTCTCCTGAAGAGAACGGCTACTCCATCTTCCGGGCCATTCGACGCAATCCCTCGGCCTACTTCGATCGTCTGAAAGGGATCGTCACCTCGCTGCCGTCCACCCTGCTGCACGCCTATGACATCCGCCTCGGGGCACTCCTGTTTCTGTTTGCCCTGGTCGGCGTCGTCGAGCTGCTCAGGAAGAAGGCATACTTACTCACGGCCATCACGCTCCTTTGGCCTGCCCATCTGGCCGTGTACTTCCTCACGTTTTTCCGGGGCGGCTATTTGCTGCTGCCGTTCTTTATTACGATCGCGCTGGCTGCCATTGGCCTGCGCCGCACGGTCGCAAGCTTTGACAGCCGCCGTTACAAGATGCTGATTTCGTTTGCGCTCGTGGTGTTGTGCGTATACGGCCTGGCAGACAATAAACTCGCCATCTTCCTCGCCGCATCCGTCTTTCTGTTCGGAATATGGGCGGTATGGATCGTCCTATCCAGCCGGAGCGAAATCGTGAACCGGCAGCTTTTCGGGCTACTGGTCTTGATGTGCCTGGGATTGATCTTGAGAGGCGCCTATCCCTCCCCGGGATTCCGCTCGCTGGGCTCATCTTCGGACGAACAAGCGGTTCTATTCATGATCGACAATCTCGAACCCGGATCGCGCGTCGTATCCTTCGCACCGGGACACGTATTGGCCGCGCGCATGACCTACGTTCGTTTTCCCGAGGAGTTACGCAGCTACGATACGGGCGAAGAACTCTACCAGTGGCTCATCGAGAACGACATCGACGCCATCCATTCCATTAATCTACTGCGGAATCAGGAAGCGCACATTTGGGGGTTGGTCGAGGAACAGATCGGGGTACACCTCGAGCGCGCCTTCAGGCAAGACCCCGGGGACATTCAGATCATCCTGGTGCATTAACCCTGGCAAAAAAAGAAAACGAGGCGGGGCCGCCTCAGCAGATGCGGGGCAGCATCTCTCCGGCCAGCACGTCGATCACACGCGTGCCACCGATGGCCGTTTTCATCAACACCCGCCCGGCTGGAGCGTCTGCCACGACGCCGATCCTGCAGGCATCCTCACCATATTTCGTCTTACGCATCGCCGCCAGGACGACTTGCGCATCTTCAGCGGGAACGCAGGCGAGCAATTTGCCTTCGTTGGCAATATAGAGTGGATCGAATCCCAGCATCTCACACGCCGCTGTAACCGCAGGGCGTACCGGAATGGTCGTTTCCTCCAGGATGATCGCCACACCACTCTGCCGTGCGATTTCGTTGAGCGTCGTCGCCACACCGCCTCGAGTCGGATCACGCAACACGTGAATGGACGGACTTACAGTAAACATCGCTTCGACCATGCCGTTGAGCGGGGCGACGTCCGATTCGACCTCCGCCTGAAAAGCCAGTTCGCCTCGCGCGGCGAGTACGGCGATGCCATGATCTCCGATCGTTCCCGAAAGCAGGACCGCATCGCCGGGTCGGGCGTTTGCCCCACTCACATTCCGGTGGGCGGGAATCCACCCGACTCCGCTGGTCGTGATGAAGAGACCGTCCGCCTTGCCGCGTTCGGCAACCTTTGTGTCGCCGCCGACGACGATCAATTCGCACTCCGCTGCGGCCTCCTTCATCGATTGGGTGACGCGTTCGAGTAGGAAGCGCGGCAGCCCTTCCTCGATGATAAAACTGGCCGTCATCCAGAGCGGCTGCGCACCGACCATGGCCAAATCGTTCGCCGTTCCACAAATCGCCAACCTGCCGATGTCCCCGCCGGGGAAAAAGAGCGGAGAGACGATGTGCGCGTCCGTCGATACGGCGAACCGTCCTCCTGCCGGCGATTCCACCACAGCGGAATCGTCGCCGCGCAGCAGAGCCGGGTTTTCGAAGGACGGATAGAACGTCTGCTCGATCAGACGCTGGGTCATTCGTCCCCCGCTTCCGTGTCCCATGACGATCGTCTCTTCGTGCGAAAGCGGCAGTGGGCAAACCAGCCCGTGAATCACGACTTCGTCTTTGCGATCATCCGTCATCTTGCTTCAGCCTCGATCTCTATGCGACCGTATCGATAGTAGGCCGCGCAGGCGCCTTCGGAAGAGACCATCGTCGCGCCCAACGGCGACTCGGGCGTACATTGATTGCCAAAAGCCGTGCAGTCGAACGGTTTTTTCAAGCCCTGCAGAATCTCGCCCGCGATGCACAACGGCGACTCCCTGGGCTGGATCGCCTGCACGTCGAAGCGCGTTTCGGCGTCGAAAGCGGAGAATTCAGGCCGCAGGCGCCATCCGCTTTGCGGGATCATGCCGATTCCGCGCCACTTGCGATCGCAGGATTCGAAGACGCGTTGGATCAACTCCTGAGCCGGCCGATTGCCTTCCAACGTCACGGCTCGCTTGTAAGCATTCTCAGCCACGGCTTGATCGTTCTCCAGCAAACGCACGACGTGCAGTATTCCCCGGGCGATATCCACCGGTTCGAATCCGGTCACCACGATCGGAACGCCGTACTGCTCGGCGATGGGGCCGTATTCCCAATATCCCATCACCGCGCACACGTGGCCCGCCGCCAGGAAACCCTGCACGCGATTGCGCGGCGAACCCAGAATGGCGTGCATGGCCGGAGGCACCCGCACGTGCGAAACCAGCATGCTGAAATTCTCGAGCCCCAGCGCCTTGGCCTGAACGACCGCCATCGCATTGGGCGGCGCTGTGGTCTCGAAACCGATGGCGAAAAAGACCACTTCCCGATCCGGATTCTCCTGGGCGATCCTCACGGCGTCCAGGGGGGAATACACCACGCGCACGTCGCCCCCGGAAGCCCGCACGGAGAACAAATCCCGTCCAGATCCCGGAACGCGCAGCATATCGCCGTAGGATGTCAGGATGACGTTGGGCATGGAAGCGATGGCCAGAGCTTTGTCGATGAGTTCCAAAGAAGTGACACAAACCGGACAGCCCGGTCCGTGAACCAATTCGATCTCTTCGGGCAGCAATTGATCGAGACCGTGGCGTACGATGGCGTGCGTCTGGCCGCCGCAGATTTCCATGATCACCCATGGCTGCGTGATCGTCTCGCGAATCTGCGTCAAAATGCCCCGTACCAGGTCGGCGCCGCGATACTCCGTGACGTACTTCATGTGGCTTGCGCCTCCGGTCCCACCTCGTCTTCAACGTCGACAATTTCGCGCAGCATCTCGAGCGTTTCCTGCGCCTCCTCTTCGCTCAACATGCTGATGGCGAAGCCGACGTGAACGACGACGTAATCTCCAACCTCCGCTTCCGGCACGTATTCCAAACAGGCTTCACGGACGACTCCCCCGAAGTCCACCTTGCCCATTTTCAGACCTTCCATTTCGAATATCTCGGTGATTATACCTGGCACACCCAGACACATACCCAAATCCTCCTTCGCAGACTCGCTGCGATCACCTACTCTCCACGGCGAACGACGCAAACTCCGTCGAATCTGTGGGCTTCTGCTGCAAGCGATGAGCTGCAATCGCCGCCTGGCCCAGGGCGATGCCGCCATCGTTCGTCGGGACTCGCCGGTGGAGATAGACCTGCAGACCGCTTTGATCCAGCAGTCGCATTGTATGAGACAGCAGCACCTGATTCTGCCACACCCCACCGCTCAACACGACGTCACCGATGCCCTCCTTCTTCTGCAGCAGACGGCACACATTATCGACCATCCGGGCCACAGCGAGATGGAAACGAGCGGCGATGCGTCCCTTGGACACGCCTGCGCGGGCATCGGCGACAATGGCCTGAATCACGGGAAGCGGATCGATTTCCGTCTCGCGCAGTTCGAACGTGTATGCGCTCTCTTCGTCCGGGATCACTGTGGCTTCTAGTTCGATCGCCGCCTGGGCTTCGTAATTGATTCGCTGACGCACATCGGCGAGCGAAGAAACCGCATCAAAAAGGCGGCCCATACTGGATGTCAGCGGCGTATTCAATTCAATGTTCAACATCCGGCGCAGCGCCTGGCGTTCTTCGCCGGAAGAGGCACGCACGGGCGCGAGCTCATCTTCCCATTCCAATCCTGCCCGCCGCAGCCAGGCCAAGGCCAGGCGCCACGGTTCACGCACGGCTGCGTCTCCTCCCGGCATGGGAACGTACGTCAGGTGGTAAGGACGCCGGAAATTTGCATAGTCGGCCAACAGGAACTCACCGCCCCAGATGGCGCCGTCCTCACCGTATCCCGTGCCGTCGAAGGCCACGCCGATCACCGGACGATCTTCAGGCAGCCCATGCTCGGTCATACAAGCGGCGATGTGCGCATGATGATGCTGCACGCCAACGGCGGGCAATTGCTCCTGCTCCGCGCGTACAAAGGCGTAGCGCGTGGCCAGATAATCGGGATGCAGATCGTACGCCAGAACGGCAGGCCGGACCCGGAACAAGCGCTCGAAGTGGCGCACACCTTGCTCGAAAGCCTGCAGCGTCTCGAAATTCTCCATGTCCCCAATGTGATGGCTGAGAAAAGCGTAGCGCTCGCGAGTAAGGCAGAAGGTGTTCTTCAGTTCGCCGCCTGTGGCCAGAATCGACGGCGAATCCCATCCCAGGCGGATGTGATACGGCGCATAACCGCGTGCACGCCGCAGCGGATAGACGTCCTTTTCGGAAATACGCACCACGGAGTCGTCGCAGCGGGTTTGAATTCCGCGATTGTGCATCAAGAAGACATCCGCAAGCGGTGCAAGACTCTCGCGAGATTCTTCGTTCTGTGTAACGATCGGCTCTTCACTCATATTGCCGCTGGTCATCACCAACGCCGCAGGAAAATCCTGCGCCGGTTCGAGCAGCAGCACGTGCAAGGGCGTGTAGGGCAGCATCACGCCGAGGGTATGCTGCTTGGGCGCGACCGACTCGGCGATATTGGATTCCGGCCGACGTTCGAGTATCACGATCGGGCGTTCGCGAGCCGACAACAACGCCCGCTCATCCTCGTCCACAATACAATAAGCTTCTACCGCCGTAAGATCAGGCATCATCAAGGCAAACGGTTTCTCGACGCGCAGTTTTCGCTCCCGCAAGGTTTCGACGGCTTCAGGATTCGTCGCATCACAAGCCAGATGAAAACCGCCGAGTCCCTTGATGGCGACGATTTTTCCTTCCACCAAGCTCTTGCGGGCGTACGCCAGTGCGTCCTCCCGCTCTGCCACGATCGCGCCCTGGACTTCGCACCAGATATGTGGTCCACAAACCGGGCAGGCGATGGGTTGGGCGTGGAAACGGCGGTCTTCGGGATCGTGGTATTCGGCGGCGCAATCCGCACACATCTCGAAAGCCGCCATCGTCGTGTTGGGTCGATCGTACGGGATGCCGGTGATGATCGTGAAACGCGGCCCGCAGTTCGTGCAGTTGATGAACGGATATCGATAGCGGCGGTCCTGGGGATCGTTCAGTTCGCGGAGACAATCCGCGCACACGCTCACGTCCGGGGAAATGGGTTGAAAAGCGCCCTCGATTTCTTCCGAATGCACGATCTCGAAAATAGAAAACCCGTTTGCCCCCGTGACTTCGGACTGAATGCCGTCGATGCGCGCCAGAGCCGGCGCGTCATTCTCCAACGCAGCCAGGAACGCCGAGATCGCCTCCTGCGTGCCATCGACCAGGATGTCCACGCCGGCGGACGTGTTGCGAACCCAGCCCGTCAACTGCAAGCGCTGCGCCAGTCCATGCACGAAGGGACGGAAACCGACCCCCTGCACGACTCCGTCGACGTGAATGCGTGCGCCTCGAATCTCACTCATCGGAGACAGCCTCTCGCCGAGAACGACTCCCGAGTGGTTTCCTCAGGAAGCCTTTGATTCATGCTCCGAATCCTCCTGGGGCGCGGCCGCATCCGTTGATGCGGCTCCCCGACGGTGTGATTCCGTCATTTCCGTTACCCAATCCATCCATTCGGCCAAACCTTCTTCCGTGCGGCAGGACAGTGGAAAGGTCACCAAATCCGGGAAGGTTTATCGTCACCTTCCGGGACGGAAGCGATCAAAACGCTCTTATGCACACCGAGTTGAAAGCTCGCCGGACAAATCAGATTGCCGACGTTCTCTACGATCAACAGATCGATCTGCTTCAAATCTATCTCGTTCAATGCACCCTGCAGCATCACCGCATCGAGATGGCATTCCCCGCCGGTGTTGATCTGCACGGCCAATGCACCCGCGGCGCTGGCTCGATCTGCGTCGATCGACGTTGCGATGTCCCCGTCGATCACGCCCAATCGCATCTGTTCGGTGAGGCCGCGGATGGTGTGTTCGATGAGCGACGTCTTGCCGGCTCCGGGTGACGCCATCAAGTTCAGGGAAAAAACGCCATGCGCGTCGAGCCGGGCGCGATTTTCCTGCGCCAACCGATCGTTGGCGCTCAAGATTTTCTCTGCAACAGGGATTCGTTCACTCATGCTTCTGCTCCCGCAGGGTCGATCTCTTCGGAGACCACGCTACTGTCGACGTCGATCGCTTCGACGAAAAATTCATCGCCCGCCACGACGCGCACCACTTCGCTTCCGCAAGCCGGACAACCCATGTTGTCTTCCGAAGGTGGGTAGCGCTGATGGCATTCCAGGCACTCGATCTCGGCAGGTATGCGGCGAAATTGCAGGCGAGCACCTTCGGCGATCGTCCCTTCGGCCACCAGTCCCCAATAGAATTGTACCGACTCATCGACGACCGTAGAGAGTTGACCGATGACCAGGTAGATATTGCGAATGCGCCGTGCATCTGCAGCTTGGGCGTGGCGCAGCGCAATTTCAAGGATGCTTTCTGTGATCGGCAGTTCGTGCATGACATTCACCCGCTATCATGGAGGATACCGCCCCGACCCTCGCTGTCAATAGTGGTTTATGTAACCCTATAAGGATGTATTCAGTCCAATTAGTTTGAATTTCCACAACGAATACGGCAAACGGTTACGAAAAGAGAAAAGGGCCGTCCATTCTGGATAGCCCCTTTCGGAAACGAAGAACAGACACTGAACCGACAAATTCATTGGGTTTCAGACGTTACACTGGCGACCACGATCGGCATGTTGGGAACGGTGTTGTAATAACCGATAAAACGATCCACGAGTGGATCGGAGTGCCCGGCGAGATTGTTGGCCCAGCGGTAGCCGATCGATTGATAGACAAGCTCAGCCGTTACTTTGAACGGACCCGGATGGTCGCCCAGGTTGATGATGTATTGAATTTCATCCCCACCGCCTTCGAAATCGTCGTCTTCCTTCGCTTCGCCGCGCACCGCGATATCTTGATAGGGCGCTTGCTTTTCGAACCCGGAAGGCAGCAGGCGATTGTCCTTGCGGTAGCTGGCCGCATTGAGCAGCACGGTGGTGACGTGCTTCTCGGTGTCCTGCATGATGGCCTCGTAGATCTGCACCTGTTCGGGTTGTACGATGGCATCGTAATGCTGTTCGAACGTCGTCGCGTCTGCGTCGTTGTCGTTGCCCACGATGGAGCCGTCCGGATTGACGGCGCCCGATTCGAAAACCACGTCGCCGTTGGCGTCGTGCACGACGAAGTGAATCCAGGCACGCCGGGCCGGAAAACCGGTGGGGAATTTATGACCCGCCAGATTTTCGATCTGCAGATCGGCGGTGAGGTAAACGCCGGACAAGCGTAAGTCCTCGAAGTCGATCGTGGCCGTATCGTTTTGCAGTTGATCGAGGGTGCGGTCGATGGTCGCCTGGAACTGCTCGCTCGAGGCGGTCAGCGCCAATTCATCGGGGAACGTGTTGAACATCTCAAGCATGTACACATTTCCCCCCACAAATACGTGTGTCGAGAAAGGACTGCGCAGCACTTCACTGGTGCTGGCGATTTTCACGCCGCCTTGCGCCTCGGGCATGTGACAATCCTGACAGGCGTTGGTGCGGCGATAATCGCTGTAAAACCATTCGTAGTACGGAACTTGCTCGGGAAACTCACCGGCGAGCTGCCCGCTGGCATCCACGTACGTCGTATACAGCGTGTGGCACGTGGCGCAGAAAGTGGAATTCGAAAGATGCAATCCTTGCTCCGGCCGGTAGCCGACCGAATTTTGCATCAGATCCGCCTGAAAATCGTCGATGCTGAATATCCCGAAGATCAAACGATCGGGTGTTCGCAGTTCCGAGTCGATGAGAAAATCTCCGCTGTTGGTCGTGGCCGATCCAAGTCCATCCGCTCGAATTTGATGGCACAGCGAACACGAAACCCCATCCATGGCCAGGTTGTGGAGGGGATGCTCTTCGGAGAGAAAGCCTCGCCCTCCGACAGCGGTAACCTGCTCGCCTTCCGTCATTGCTGTGAATCGCGCCATGGGCATGTGGCATTTGGCGCACAGGTCCTGGGTCGAATCTTCGATCTCGGGATTTTCGAGAATCTCCCCTGCCAGCGAAGCCTGCCAGTACGGATCGCGCGCTGCGTTGGCCATCATCGTCGAACGCCAGAAGCCAATCAGCGACACGTCCTCGCCGGTTTCATCCATCATTTTATCGTGGCAGACAGCGCAGGCGCCGGAGGCAGCGAAATAATCTCCGCGATCCTGGAGAAGGGGAAGTCCGGCATGCGCTCCTTCTTCCAGTTTCTCGGGAGTGGGCGTGACATACACCGTCGCCGTCGGAGGTGGAGTCCTGGTCGGCCGTTGAGGCTGTTCCGGTGTACTTGCCGTCTGGTCCGTTTCCGTTCCCGCGCCACACGCAGTCAACGCGAAAAGCAGCAACAGCGCATAGAATTTCGATCGTTTCACGTACACCTCCGCCAACCTCGCATTAAAGCGCTTTCCGTCCTTGCGCCAGCAGGCGCCGTATCTGAATCCATCCGTTGCGGCGACGCTGAATTATAACATCGCGAAGAACCGCCAGAGAAATCACCTCGAACGCGAAGCGCACGGCCGCAGCAGGCTGGGTGCGATCAGAAAGCGCCTGCGGGCTTCCCCCGCCGCAGCCGAACCATCATCATCTGCCCTTAATATTGGGGCGGTAAATTCATATCAGATCGAACGCAGATCCTGCCAATCCGTCAATATCGGGTTTCTTTGGATGAGCCAAGCCCAATCGTCTCTCAATACTGTGAGGTATTCGACATGGAGAAAATCGAGAAAACCGACGCAGAATGGCGTCAGCAACTTTCGGCAGAGCAATACCGCATCATGCGCAAAAAGGGCACCGAAGCGCCCTTCAGCGGCAGATATAACAATTTCAAGGGGGAGGGGATATTTCGCTGCGCAAGCTGCGGCGCCCCGCTCTTCGATTCGGACACCAAATTCAACTCAGGAACCGGCTGGCCGAGTTTCTATGAGCCGTTCGACGAGGAAAACGTCCGCACCGAACGAGACGTAAGCCACGGCATGCTGCGGGAAGAAGTCCTTTGCAGCCGCTGCGGTGGGCACCTGGGACACGTCTTCGACGACGGGCCCCGGCCAACAGGTTTACGCTACTGTATCAATTCTGCCGCGCTGCAGTTCGAGGATCGAAAAGAAGACGATTCGGAATGAGGTCGGATGTGGAGATTACGCTGGCCTAATCCCCGGCGGCGAGCATCTCCGCCGCCGTCCGGCGCGCAATTTCGACGGCAAAGTTCGTACCCCGATCCCACGGATAGACTTGGCTCATGCTGGCAAACCATAATCCGGGGATCGGCGTCCGGACGTCGGGAATCGCTTCGGAGTGATTCAGTTCGGGAATGGGCTGCGCGTAACGCGTGCGAAACATCCAGGAATCTCGAACCCATTCCGCCTTGAATTTGGGATTGAAGCGCGTCAGCGACGGCAAGAATCTATCCAGCAACTCCGCCTTACTCAACGAGAAATATTCATGGTCCGGAGCCAGATAATCGCCACAGTAAACGATGTGATCCCCACTGAAGAAAGCCGGGGAAATGAAATTCGTGTGTTCCACGAGGGAAAGAAAAGGAAACCCGGCCTCCTTGGGGAGGTTGTGCCAGTAGATTCCTTTTTCTGAAAGCCGATGTGTGAGCGCCAGAATCAACACCACCGCGCCCATCGACTTCATCGCCAACAGCCGTCCGAGATAGTCTTCCGATAAACTCGGCGCCAATTTGGCCATCACAGCCGGCGAACTCGTCACCAGGCACTGGTCCACCCCGATCGAGTCGTTTTCCAGAGTCAGCGAAATCCCGCCACCTGGCTCGGCGGCGATATGCTGCACAGGCGTGCGCATTCGAATCGTCACGCCCTCCTGGCGCACACGGTCTGCGAAGGCGTCGATGAAGGCCTGGAAGCCACCTTCAAACGTCCCCAGGCGCGGTGTGCGTGCCTTGAAGCGCGCCCACATCCAGGCCATATTGACGTCGGCGTAATGATCGCCAAACTTGCTGAACAGCAACGGCTTCCACAATCGTTCGTAGGACGTATCGCCCATCCAACGCCGCAGCCAGGAATCCGCCGTCACCGATTCCAGCGGTTTCCAGCGGGCGATGTACTTCAAATAGGCGATCACCATGCCCATCCACAAGCGATTCAAGGGCGGCAGACCCGGAAAACGCAGTACGGACAGCGGGGAATCCAGCGCATAGAAATCACCTTCGTAATAGACGGCCGTGATCGGCCGGAGGAACATCAGACGGTGACTCCAGGCCAACTCGTCGATTAATCCCAGGATGTGCCGGTCGCTGGCGAACCAATGGTGGTAGTACTTCTCGACCGACCAATCCCACCGGGGAATTTTAAAGCCGCCTGCGAGCCCGCCCAGGGAGTCGCTCGCTTCGAACAAGGTTACATCTGCGCCTGCGCGTGCCATGTCATGCGCCGCCGATAGGCCGCCAACTCCCCCACCGACGATCGCCACGTTCATGCTTCTTCCTCCCGTTCGATTTCGCTTTTCACCCGTTCCCAGGTGAGCCCTTCCCGCGTCATATAGTATGCACCCAAAAGTGTGATGGGCAACCACAGCGCGGCGTGCAAGACGAGTGTATAGCTTGTCGCCAGGGATTTTTTCACGCCGTAAGCTTCGAGGACGGCAATTCCCGGCCGGTCGAACGTTCCCACATATCCGGGCGCAGAGGGAATCGTCGTCGCCAGATTGACGATGCCATTCATCAGCATCAAGGCAAAAAAGCTCACCTGGAAAGGAAACGCATGCATTACGAACCAATACTTCCCGGTCTCGAGCAGCCAGATCACGATCGAGGTGATCAAAACCATGAAGACATCCAGCGGCGAACGTAGTGCAGCAAAACCTTCCAAGAAGCGCTCACTCAAATCGTTCACCTGTGAACGGAAACGCTCGGGCAAAAGCCGCGCAGTAAACCACTCGATCAGCTGCATGGCGCGCTTTGGAAAGACCGCCATGAGGATAAAAACCAGCACCGCACTGAAGAACACCACGGTGCCGATGATGGCCAAAGTCTGGATGCTTCCGGCAAAACCGGAATCCGCCGTGAGCGTAGCGAGTTCGGGGAGATTGATGAACACGAAAGCCAACATCACCACGCCATCCAGGCCGCGTTCCACGAGGATCGTGGCCAGTGAAGCGGAGATGGCGACATCTTCACGATGCCGTAATATGTATGCCCGCAGGAGCTCTCCCGCCCGCGCAGGATAGATGTTGTTGCCCATGTATCCGATGGCGACGACGGGGAACATGGCCTTCGTGGAAATGGATTTGATGGGGCGCAGCAGGTAATGCCAACGCCAGGCGCGTGCAACGACGGCCAGGAAATAGATGGCGACACCCGGTATCAGCCACCAATAATGCGCGCTGCGGATGATTTCCCAGGCCTCGGCCAGCTGAAAACCTCGCAGCGCGTCCCAGAGCAGGACGGCGCTGATGGCCATGCCCAGCCAGAACTGCCAACGTTTCAATGCCGCTCCTATAAAAGCGGCGGGGATACGAGTGCCCCGCCGCCGCTGGATTCTACCATCGAATCAGGAATTGCCAATTGGGTGAAAGTGCAGGTTCGGCATCGTCAACGCATTCGCAAAGCAGTCCTCTCTGAGATAAGTAAGGGCGATTTCAAGTGGATTGAAATCGCCCATCTACAAGCTTTTATGGAGACTCCGGCAAGTTGCCGTTCACGTCACTTCGATCGGTACGGGCAGCATGCCCTCGAGAATGCGCTCGAGAGCCATCGTGTGGCTGCACACACCCCGGGTCAGGAAGAAATTGCAGTCGCAGGTCCAAAATCCGTCATTAAATTCAACAGTATGGGGATTGTTTTCCCCGTCAAACGTTGCGCGGAAATCTTGAATGCATATCCGATCCCGTTCTTCCGCGTAGCGCTTCGCTTTTTCGATCTTGCCAATCATTCCATAATCCATCGCTCCTCCTTTTTTTCCTGACGGTAAGAAATCAAAAAGGCACGCGCGTCTCAGCAGCGTGCCCCATCGAGGCAAGTATTCACCTGTCGGTCCAATCCGCTCATGGCGAACGTTCCTCCTCTATACGTAGTATAGATAGCACGGGCGTCGAAGTCAATCAACGCTTTCCATACGCACCCTCGACGCTCGTGACGTCTTCCCAGGATGATTCACCGAAGAGGTCACCGCCGATCATCGAGTAAGTTAAGCAGTTCACGCATCTGCGAGATGATCACACAATCGGCATCAGGGAAAATGCCCTTCGGGTCGTAAAGAATCGGCGTCATTCCAGCCTGGCGCGCGCAAACGACGTCGGCGGAGTCGTTGTCGCCCACGTAGACGATCTGCTCAGGTCGAGCAGCGGCGATCGAAGCTGCGTGCAGCAGCAGGCGCGGATCGGGCTTCCAATAATCCACCTCACCTGCTGCAAGTGAAAATTCAAAGTAGTTCCCCAAGCCCAGTTCGTCGAGTATCGGCCCCAGGGCTTCGGCGCGGTTGGAGACCACCGCCAGCGTTCGCCCGCTCGTTTTCAGTTCCCGGAGCGTGGATCGGACGTCATCGAGAACGAAATCCACGGGGTTGTATTCCGCCAACATCGACTCTGTGATGATCGGTGCCAAACGTGCAGCTTCCGCATCCGAAGCGCCCAGGACTTTCAAATGGCGGCGAGCGTGATTCTGCCAAAATGCACCGTTGTTGTTCCAATTGCCGAACGTCGCCAAATCTTGCAGCAATTCGGAAGACGAGGCCCAATAAACGTGAGTCCAGCGTTCCGCCTCGCGCCGCCGCTCCGGTGTGGAATGGATCCCAAACTTCTCCACTTGATCGTAGAAATACCCGGTTGCGTCTGGTTCGTTGAGCCGCAGGGTGCCATCCAGATCGAAGAACAGCAATTCTATCGATCCTCTTATTTCCTCCAACTGCTTTACGGGTGCACTCCGTGGATCCACGCAAACCTCCAGTGAACGTGAAACGATTCGAGGATTCTATCACACGGATTACTGGCCCCCTCCAGGTCCAGATACCTCTCCAGATTTTACGTAACTCTTGCATAGCCATAACACGCGGATTACCTGCGCGCAGGAGAATTCGAGTGATGACTGAGATACTGAATCGCCTCAAACGCACAGATCTTTTCTTGAGCCTGGCCCTGGCAATTTTGGCCTTTCTCGCCTACCTTGCGACACTGACTCCCGGCCTTTCCTATCAGAGCCCGGACGGCAACGAACTTGCCACCATCCCCTACGTCCTCGGCCTGGCACATCCGCCCGGTTATCCACTCTATACCTGGCTGGGAAAAATCTTCACCTGGCTGCCTTTCGGTGACGTCGCTTATCGCATGAATCTGATGAGCGCCATTTGTGCCGCATGCGCCGTGGCTGGCCTGTATCTGATCGTTTGCATGCTTCTACAACCTGGCGTGGCGTCTCCGGCCACACGCCGTGCGGGCGCAGCCTTCGCTGCTTTGATTCTGGCCTTCTCCCCGACCTTCTGGTCACAAGCGGTGATTGCCGAGGTCTACGCAGCGAACGCCGCCATGATCGTCATCAGTTTGCTCCTGCTGCTCCGCTGGGAGAGGATGCGCCGTGATCGTGATTTCTTCCTCTTCGCTTTGGTCTACGGACTTTCGCTGGGCACGCACATTTCCAATCTGGGCTTTGCGCCTGGAATTGCGCTGTACGTACTGCTGACCGAGCGCTCCGCATTGAAACGACCTTCCTGGTGGGTCGCTGCTGCGGCTGGATTCTCGCTGGGTGCAGCACAGTACTTGTGGCTTCCGCTGCGCGCCGCGGCGCTCAGCGAGCAGGGGCTGCTGCGCAATGCACCGTTATCGCTCAAAGAATTCTATGACTACACCCTCGGCGCCTTTCCGCAATTGAAGTTCGCATTCGAACCGTCTGAACTGCCCGATCGCGTCGTCGTGTACATCTACCTGTTGTGGAACCAATTCGGCTTGTTCGGCGTACTGCTCGGTGTAACCGGACTTTTTACGCTGCTCTACCGGAGAACCCGTCACTACTACCTGTTGATGGGTATGTACCTGGTCCACACCTGGTTTTTCATCCAGTATCGCGCTTTCGACCTGGAAGTGTTCTTCATCCCGGTTCACATCCTCTGGGCGATTTTCATCGCCTTCGGAATGGTCGAAGTGATGCGCATCATCGAAAACTGGCTGCGCCGCTTCAGTGCGAGGCAGGTTGCCAAAGCCGCGGGTTGGGCGTTGGCCTGCGTCGTCGTCGCCACGGGTTTCTATCCGTTGACGGAAAACTTTTCCTCCAGCGATCGATCGGACGATGTCAATACGAACGATTTTTATGCCAACGTGTGGGAGTACCTGCCTGAAAACAGCACCTTGTTATCTCAGGGCGGCGTCATGGGGTACGATGCCTTTTACTGGAGGCTGGTGTACGACACACGCCCCGACGTCGTCCTGCCGGCCCTGCCGACACACACGCCGTCACTGGCCGACGTACAAACCGGAGAACTTTTCAGCACCACTCCCCTGAACGGGATCAATCAAAGCCGAAATCCCGGCGCGTTACCGAAAGACGTCCTCCCCACCGACCTCTGGCAAACACCGCTGCTCGTTGGAAACGTGGTTGTGACACGCACACGCAACCGATTAGTGCTCTACCGGCTCAGCCGTGAGGCGCCAAATCTCGTGGTGGAAGCCGCACAACCGAATCTCGAAATCCATGCCGAATTTGGAAACCTGACCCTTCTCGGCGCCGACATCCCCGCGGAACCGTTGGAAAGCGGCGCACGCCTGCACCTGGCTCTCTACTGGACCCTTCAAAGTCTGGAACCGGTCACCCTGACAACCTATCTGGATCAGCAGCCCCTCGAGACCCACGACCTCGGCTTTGGTAATCTACCGCGCTACACAGCGGAAATCAGGCCCCTCACCGACGGCGTGATCGTCGAAGATTATTGGCTGGTCGTCCCCTCGACCGTTCAACCCGGTTCGCATACATTGAACATCCAGATTCAGGGATCCACAGTCTCGCTCGAGATCGGAAGTGTCGAAGTAATGAATGAAGAGGAGACAATGGAACGATGGTTAAGAATCGCAAACTGATCTTCGCCGGCGGCGTGGTGCTGGTTTTGGTTTTGATCGTCGGCGCTTTCTCACTCGGTGTGTACATCGGCCGCTACGGCGTCAGTGCCCAGGGTCTTCACTACCAGGCTGCTGGCGGCGCGCCGCAGATCGATCGAAGCCGGCTCACCCGGCCTGCGGGCATCCCCGCAGGTGAAGCGGACATCGTCGGATTGGTTCGCGGAGGCACCCGGGACGGGATCCAGCTCGCCACGCAGCAAGGACCCAAGTGGATCGAGGTCGATGCGGACACCTCCATCATGGAAATTTCCGGCAGCGAACTCGGCTTGAAGGATTTGCGCCCCAGGGATCTCGTCGCCGTTTTCGGTGAGTTCTCGGTGGACGACGGCAGTACGCTCCTGGCAACGTACATCGTACGGCTTCCCCAGCGCTGACCTACGAAACCCCTCCGGGACAAGGTATAATTCACCAACTCGCATCCCTGAGGAATACCTTGAGCGATCCTGAACCACGCAGACGATCGGGCAGCAACAGCAGCAGTTTTTTCGATGGCCTCTCGATGAGAATCCGGTTGATTCTGCGTCTGATGCGTGACCCGCGTATCAATCCCATCCTCAAACTCCTTCCCATCGGTGCCTTGCTCTACCTCGTAATTCCGGAACCCATCGTCGGTCCCATCGACGATGCTTTTTTACTCTGGCTGGGAACGACGCTGTTCGTCGAACTCTGCCCCCAGCAAATCGTCCAGGAACATTGGGCGGAACTCACCTCCGTCATCGATGCGGAATGGCATGAGGTTAAAGATACCGAATTGGATAATCCGGATGCCGATTAATAATCGGTCAGGATCGCAAACGCAGGTCGTAGTGCATTATCCGCAAGTCTACGGCCGAAGTAACGCTTCTTCCATGTGTAAATTGTACTGATGTAAGCAGAGTTTCAATCCTAAAAAATCGCCCAAAAGGAGATCTTCATGACAACAACCTTCATGACCTCCCCAAAGCACTTCATCACCTCCGAGTCCGTGACGGAGGGTCACCCGGATAAAATCTGTGACCAAATCTCCGACGCGGTTCTGGATGCGATTATTGCCCAGGATCCTTCCGCCAGGGTGGCCTGTGAATGCGCCGTGACGACGGGTCTCATCTTCGTCACCGGCGAAATTACGACGAACACCTACGTCGAGATCGCCGAAATCGCCCGGCAAACCGTGCTCGATATCGGCTACGACCGCGCCAAGTATGGTTTTGACGGAGAGACATGCGGCGTGATCGTCTCGATCAAAGAACAAAGCCCGGACATCGCCCTCGGCGTCGACAAGTCACTCGAATCCAAGAAGGGCGAAATGAAAGCCCAGGACGATCTCGAGACTCTCGGCGCCGGAGATCAGGGCATGATGATCGGATTCGCCTGTACGGAGACGCCGGAATACATGCCCCTACCGATCTCCCTGGCGCATAAGCTATGCAAACGCCTATCCGTGGTTCGCAAGGAAGGCATCCTGCCGTACTTGCGGCCGGACGGCAAAAGCCAGGTGACCGTGGAATATTGCAAAGGCGTACCGGCGCGCCTGGACACAGTGCTCATCTCATCCCAGCATCACGCGGACATCACCAGCGAACAAATCTTCGACGACATCGTCGCCAACGTAGTGAATCCCATCGTCCCTGCCGAACTGCTCGATGATAAGACCCGTCTGCTCGTCAACCCCACCGGGCGGTTCGTGACGGGTGGGCCAAAGGGTGACTCCGGGCTTACCGGCCGGAAAATCATCGTCGACACCTACGGTGGAGTCGCCCGGCACGGTGGCGGCGCATTCTCCGGTAAAGACCCCACGAAGGTCGACCGCTCGGCGACGTACATGGTGCGCTACGTTGCCAAGAATTTAGTCGCCGCGGGCGTGGCCGAACGTATGGAAGTGCAGGTCAGCTACGCCATCGGCGTTGCCCATCCCACCAGCATCTCCGTGGAAACTTTCGGCACCGGCAAGATTCCGGACGAGAAAATCATCCAGCTCATTCGCGACAACTTCGACATGCGCCCCGGCGCGATCATCCGCCACCTGGACCTTCGACGCCCGATTTACCTGGCGACGGCCGCCTACGGGCACTTCGGTCGGGATGACATCGATGCGCCATGGGAACGCCTGGACATGGTCGACAAGCTCAAAAAACAAGCCGACCTGGAATAACGGCGACCTCCACGATAGATTGAGTAAATCGCTCGATTCAGCGCGACGACGCGATTTCGCGCGCATCGTAGTCAAATTGAGGGATACGCCGTAAAGACAGAAACGGGAGAAAACCCAAGGACATGCAACCCGGCGCCATAACCCCACCAACCTTCGAACCTCGCTGTCAAGCGACGACGATCGGCAGTTTGCCCCACAAAGATGTCGAGCGAGGCACACGGCTCATGTTCGCCAGCACCCCGAGCATTCCCTCCTGGGTTCAATTTCCGCGGCGCGCCTTCCAAGAAAATATGATGGTCCAATTCACGGAAGGTCTGCCCGGCTTGGTCAAAGATGGGGACCGGGTATATTTCGACACGCAAGCCGCCGACTATACCGAGCAGCTCACGCTTTTTTACGATCGCTATCTCAAAGTGGTGGAAGCGGACGATTCAGACGCTCTGGCTCATTTTCGCATCTCGACGGAGTACGCCGCCGGGTTCGACGCCTTCCTGCGCCACTTACCCTCGGCTGTCGATTCGGCAATCATGCTCAAAGGACAAGTCACCGGCCCGTTCACACAGGGAATCAATCTGCTGGATGAAAATCGGCGCTGCGCATATTACGACGAGACTCTGCGCGATGTGATCGTCAAAACGGTGGCACTCAAAGCCAAATGGCAGCTCACGCAGCTCGGCAGGTTCCAAAAACCGCTCATCCTCTTCATCGACGAACCTTCGCTGCTCGGCTTCGGCTCCCAAACCTTCATCACCGTAAGCGAGGAAGACATCATCGGCGACATCAACGAGGTGGTCGCCTGGATCCACGCACATGGCGCCCTCGCCGGTGTACACTGCGAGGAAGATACGGATTGGTCGCTGCTCATGGCAACGGACCTGGACATATTGGACTTCGACGCCTATGACCATCTGCGCGCGATGACACTCTATCCGGATGACCTGAACGAGTTTTTCGAACGAGGCGGTGTATTGGGTTGGGGCATCGTACCCACCCTGGATCCAGGAGCTGCTTCGACCGAAACCACCGAAACGCTTCTTGCTCGTTTCGAGGCAGGACTGGAGCGTTTCGAGAAGAAAGGTTTCGAACGTATGGCCCTTCTGTCTCGAGCCTTGATCACACCCAGCTGTGGCGCCGGAGGCGTACTCACCGAACCACTGGCCGAACGTGTCTTACAGATCCTGCCGGAGTTTTCCCAAACGCTGCGAGAGCGTTATGGTCTGGAAGCAAAATGATAATGGATTAAATAAAACGTGGGTTGGCGGCACTCGGGTGCAGATGCCACCAACCCACTCGTCTTTGGAGTTCGAGCAAACTCCGCAGTTGTCACTTGTTCTTCTGATAATATTTACGCACGCATCCCCAGTCGGAATTGCAGGTTCCTTTATACAAGGCCCAAACCGCATCTTCACCGATACCAAATTTACTCGCAATCTGTGCCGCCGTCCGCTGGTCCTTTTCATCCTGGCGTGGGGTTCGATCCTGTTCACGGGCTTGTTTGCGATACTCCTTGATGCCCATGGCCAGAATCTCATCGGCGCTCATGTTCTCGTTGGCCAACTTATACGCCTGTTTGATATCACCCCAGCCATTTCCGGCGTTGTACGCATCTAGCAGCGTTTCCCAATCGACACGCAGCTGATCGGCGGATTTTGCCGCATGGCGCACGTCGCTCAGACTAACGCCCTCAGCGAGATAGGCATCGAGGACCGACAGATCGACGCCTAATTCCTGCGCCGTGCGGTATAGTTGTCCGATCTCCCCGGGACTGGCGCCGGCATCCAGACGTGCCAGCACGTCTTCAAAATCCGTATCGAAGCGAACCGCATAGCGTAACGCAGCACGGATATCCGCGTATTCATAATCTCCGCTCTTGACGAGTTCCAGCAGATCACCGATGCCGATCCCGTCTACCACATCTGCATAACGGTCGAGTTGAGCCAGCATTCCCCAACCTGTACCCTCCAGATGCCAATCGCGAATCTCCTCCCAGGTCAAACCTTCGATTGACTCTGCCAGCTTGATGGCATGGTTGAGGATGCCGAAACCCAATTGCGATCCCGTGAGGCCGCCGACGAAAATATCGTAGATCTCTTCGCACGTATACAGCGTCTCGGCTTGGTCCGGAAAAAGCACGTTGATGCCGTCGGCGATTTTCTGGGCTGCCGGGTGACAGCTACCCTCGCCATCCTCGTCTTCTTCCGGATCGTTGAGTAGAACGGGTAATGTGGCCGAGGCCGAGAGGCCGCAGGCATCGGTCACCTGGACTCGCACCACGACCTTGCCGGGTTCGGAATAAACGTAGCTGGCAGCGCCGGGCGTATCCGGGTCACCAGGCTCATCGAGAACGCCGTCTCCGTTCAAATCCCATGCATAGGAATACGGAGTCTCACCGCCCTCAACCTCCGCCAGGAAGGTGACCAATCCATCGCTCTCCGCGTTGAGCAGTGGCGGGAAGGGTTCGCTCGTCAAGTTCACAGAGGGTCCTTCAATCGAGACGACGCCGCCCGTCTGTTCACTCGCCGCGCCGTCCGTCACGCTGACGGACCAGACGTACTCGCCAGCCGCCAGGTAATCGTGAACGAGGACGTGAGGGAACTCGCTGATCCCTTCTTCTACAAGCAAGACGTCGTCTCCGAGGTTCCAGGTCAACTCGTATGCGGGTGAATCTCCGGGCGAGTCCACTACAAACTCGGCGCTCGAACAACTCACCGTCGTACCCACAACCAGTGGGGAATTTATCTGCGCGCCGGCGGCAGCCGTCGGCACCAGGAGCGTCGCCAATGCGATGTAAGTGAATAGTCGCGCTCGCGTCATGATCGTATCCTCCGCATTGTTCGTGGTTTCGCCTTGCCGTTAAATATCTTGACACCAACAGGACGTGTATAATCGATTCCGATTTCAATCTGGCTAACGTCCGGACGACGCCGTTGTTACTCGAGTGAACAAGGTACCATAGTCCTATAAAACTTTCGGTGTAACAATTGCAGACACCTTACGTTGTTATGAGTAGAACAAGTGCATCCATTATCCGATGACGCCCGCTTGATTTCTCTGGCGAAAGCCGGAGACATCGAGGCATTTGGAGAGCTTTACACCCGCTATCTCGATCCAATTTTCCGGTACATCCGCACGCGGGTAAGCGAAGACCAGACAGCCGAGGATCTCACCGAAGAAGCCTTCCTGAGAGCGTTCAAGGCGCTGGGCAAGTACGAAGAGCGAGGTCTGCCATTTTCAGCGTATTTGTATCGGGTGACGAAGAACTTACTGGCGGACTACTATCGAAAACACAAGGAGGAAACGGCGCTCGAAGATGCCCATCACGCACCTGCACCAGGCATCAACGCGGACGAAAAACTCATTCGAGCGGAAAGGTACATCATGTTAGGTCGGGCGTACGCACAACTGCCAGATGATTATCAGGAGGTCATCCGCCTGCGCGTCATCCTCGGCATCTCCACTTCGGAGGCGGCAACGTGGATGAACCGTAGCGAAGGCGCGCTTCGAGTTCTGCTTCACAGGGCGCTCAAAGCCTTACGCGAGCAAATGCTGAACGATGGATAAAAAACCGAGTTTGCGTACCGAGGAAATTTTAGACGATTGCATCACCCGCCTTCAAAACGGCGATGATGGCATAAAAGCCTTGCGGCGCGATTTCCCGCAACAAGCTCAGGAACTGGCTCCCCTGGCGGAGATCGCTCGCCAGATGCAATCGGTTTTTCATGCGCCTGCAGCCAGCGCCGATTTCGCACACAATTCCAAAATCCGGCTGCTCAATCGCCTCCGCGCCGCTCAGACACCTACGACGGCGGCCAAACGACGGATGCCCGCAGTTAAGCGACTATCGTGGCGCCCGGCCCGCGCGATCGCAACGTTGGTAATCACATTCGCACTTCTACTCACCTCCACGGGCGTTGCCCGAGCTTCGAGCGACGCCCTGCCCGGAGATGTGCTCTACCCCGTTAAACGCGGGGTGGAAGAAATCCGCCTCGCCATTACCTTCAGCGAAAGCGGTGACGCCGAACTACTGAATGACTTCACGACCGAACGAGTGGACGAAATCGAAGCGCTCATTCTTACCGGCCGTGACGAGTACCTCGACGAGGCTCTCGAGGATTACGAAGTCATGCTCGATCGGCTCGTCACACAGGTCACACAGTTGTCCCAAAGCGAAGATCAGAAATCACTCGACCGTCTCGCCCTCAGCCTTTTGCATCAAGTTGAGGTCCTCGAACGTGTGAAAGCCAACGCACCGGATGACGTTCAAGTGAAGATGGAAGAAGTCAAAGAACAGACGCAGCACGGAAAGGATGTTGTCGAGACTATTCGTCAGGGCGGAGATCCAAGCGATCTGGCGCCCGGCCAGGTAAAGAAACAGACTCCCCAATCCGATTCAAGCGAGGAAGACCACGTCCCGGGTAAGACGAAAACCCCGAAACCGAAAGAGAAGAAAACACCCGGCCCGCCACCGTGGGCGAATCCGGGCGGCCAGGATAAAAAGGACGAAGATTAGCCTTAAGTCGGGCAGATCGACCGCAGCAAGCTCATATTCCCAGCCGATCAAGTGCGCATCAACAAACGCAAACCAAGACCAACGACAACCAGGTTGCCCGCCAGACTCAACGCGAGACGGATGCGGTCTGAAATTCCCTTTCGTAATATCGCCCCGATGAACGCCAACAAGCTTTGCCATGAGAAGGATGCAAATCCGGCGCCAAGCACGAACACCGTTCGCTCCAGGATCGTGCTGGAATCCCCCAGCGTGCCGCCGAGGATCAGCGCACTGAAATAAACGACGGTCAACGGATTGAGCGCCGTAAGCAGCAAGAATTGCACGTAGAGTTTCCAGTATCCGGCCTCGGGATTCGCATTCTCGATCGGATCTGCGATCCGCAGAGAACGCCGCATGCCGAAAATCCCCAGCCCTACCAGCAGGATCGAGCTTGCGAGACGTACCGGGTCTGCGTATGGTTCCAGAAAAGTGGCCAACACACTCCCCACTGCAGCAGCCAGTGCGGCGAAGAGAAAATCGACCGTCGCAGCGCCGCTTCCGGCGACGAAACCTGCAGTAAATCCCTTGCGCAGTGTCGTTTCCACAATCAAAAGAGAGATGGCGCCAACCGGAATGGCAATGCCGTATCCGGCCAACAAACCCTCAACCAAAATTGTAGTCATCTTCCTTCAGCATTCCGTTCTTCGATGTTCGAGCGTGGAAGATTTCACGTCATCAGTCGGCTGCTGCTCCGACGAGATCGTAGGGCATGGCGCTGTCGATTCTCACGGGCAGCATTTCACCCAGCGGATGCTCGCCGTCGATGATCACCAAACCATCGATCTCGGGTGCATCCCGGAACGACCGGCCCAATGTGATGCCGTCTCCAACACCTTCCGTCAAAACCGGAAGGATGCGCCCGACGAAGGTTTGATTTTTCTCCAGGGAGATCTGTTGCTGCAGAAGCATCAAACGACGCTGCCGCTCGACTTTCACCTCTGACGAAATCGGATCTCCCAGCGCTTCACTCTCCGTCCCCACTTCCGGAGAAAAAGTAAAAACGCCCACCCGATCGAAGCGAACCTCCGAGACGAAATCCAGCAGAGTCTCGAACGCCTGCTCCGTTTCGTTGGGATAGCCCACGATGAACGTGGAGCGCAAAGCCACATCCGGCACAGCGCTTCGTAATTTCTCCAGCGTACGATGCACCCACTCGAGGTTCGCCGGTCGCCGCATACGCCGCAGCACCTCGGGATGCGCGTGCTGCAGCGGCATGTCGATGTAGGGGACGATCTGGGGATTCCCGGCGATCACCTCGATCAGGCGATCTGTCACGCAACCAGGATAAGCGTAGAGAATGCGCAGCCAATCGATATTCGGGACCGCCTTCACCAGGTCCTCGATCAACACAGCCAACCCGTCCTGGATGCCCAAATCATGTCCGTAATCCGTCGTGTCCTGCGCAATGAGATTGATTTCCCGCACGCCGCGATCCTGTAAAAGTCTTGCATCGGCGAGAATCCGTTCGGGCGGCCGGCTCACGGCCGTTCCCTTGATCAAAGGAATGGCACAGAACGCACATGGACGTCGGCATCCATCGGCGATCTTCAGGTATGCGCTTGCACCCTGAACCGCCGTGCGCGGGACGGCTAGGTCCTCGTCACCGACTTCAGTTTCTTCAGGGAGATAGAAGATGGTTTGGGGTGTCTTTCGATTCCGCAGCACTTCGACGAGCTGCACGATGTCCATCCAGCGCCGGGTTCCAATCAATCCATCGATGCCCGGCACCTGCTGAGCGACCGCTGCGCCAAACCGCTGGGTGAGACAACCGGCAGCGATCAGCATTTGCCCGGGTTGTTTGAGATTTGTGAGACGTTGGAGTTCGGCGAGTGATTCTTCGCGCGCCGCATCGATGAAACCGCACGTATTGACGATTATCACGTCCGCGTCCGCCACGCCGTTCGCGGCCTGACAACCCTCGCAGGCGAGCAAGGCAGCCATAGATTCAGAATCGACGCTGTTTTTCGCACATCCCAGCGATACGAGATGGAAACGCAGCTTCACTATTCCGCCTCGGGAGTTTGCTGCGAGGTCGGCGACGTCGCCGGGGTGTCCGTGGCAGGAGGCGACGCCGTGGGAGTTTGAGTCTGCGTGGGCGTCGGGGTGAGAACCCCGTCCAGGGTCCAAATCCTGATCACAATTTGGCCCACGTCCCCCATCGTTCCTTGATCCTGCCCGTTGTAATAGATGCGCACACCAGCACCGTTGCCGGTCGTGACTTCGACAGATTCCAGGCCGTTGAAGGTTTGCTCTTCCCCGGGCAGCATTCGTCCACTGAAAGTTTCTTCACCGTCCACCAACACACGCACCCAGGCACGCTGCTTTGCCGAAATTCTAAGATTCACTTCGCTGTTCAGTCCCAGGACGAGAGGCTGTGTGGGCGCCTCGACCTCCGTTTCGGGCGTCGTCTCGCCTGGACTGGCGGGAATCAACGTGGATTGTGCCGTCGCTGTGTGCGTTATCGTGGGCGTTTCGCTGGGAATGAAAAACGTCATGGCTTCATCGGTCGCCTGCGCGCCCTGGCGGAGGGATTGCATCAGGCGGCTGCTGCCCCAGATCAAGACCGCGATGACGGCCAGGATGATCGTGGCTGTGATAAAGAGGTCGAAAGACAACCAGCGCGGCCTGCGGGAGTGGATCTGCACGGACGGCCCGCTGCGTGCTTCAATTTGCGCCACCGGATTTTTCAATTTCGGACGACGGGATTGGAGTTTCTCCGCGTATTCGAGCAAGATTTCGTCTGAATCCAGCCCGAGAAAATCCGCGTAATTTCCGAGGAACCCGCGCACCTGCACGGGCGACGGCAACGAATCGATGTCTCCCCGTTCGAGAGCCGCCAAATGATATGTGCGAATGCGAGTTGCTTGCTCGACCTCTTCTAACGTAATACCGAGGCGCTCACGAGTTTCTCGCAGTCTCTGACCAATCTCCTTCATATCCGCCTGGGATTAAACAATACCACCAACTGTGGAGCGGATGGCCGCTCGCGTTGGTGGCATTCGAACGAACCGATTAAGATTTCTCGTCGCTGGCCGCCTCGGCGGGTTCGCCTTCCGCATTCAGACCCTCTTCAGTCTGCGCTTCGGCGAGTTCCGCTTCGGCCTCCATCGCGTGTTCTTCGGTCTCGAGTTCAGCCTTCAATTCCGCAAATGCTTCGACCGGCTCCTCAGGAATACCTTCCTCGGTCAACTCGTAGGCTGATTCGGGCGGTTCATCTTCACGATGCACCACGACCTTGATCTGCGGCACCAGATCGACCGTCAGGCGAATGTCCACGTCGTGAACGCCGAGGGTCTTAATGGGTTGGCTGTCGATCTGTCTACGATCGATCGTCACCTTGGAGGTTTCTTCTATCGCCTCAGCGATCATCGCCGTCGTGACCGAACCATACAGCCTGCCCATCTCTCCGGCCTTAACCGGGAAGAACAGTTCCAGCCCTTCCAGCACTTCGGCGACCGAACCCAATTCCTGATTGAGGCGTGCCCTTTCCTCGGTCGCTTTCTCGCGAATCCGCTCGGCCTGCTTCAACATTCCCGGCGTGGCCAACGCGGCCAGTCCCTGCGGAAGCAGGTAGTTTCGCCCATACCCGTCGGCCACTTTCTTGATGTCACCGGCACGACCTAATTTATAAACGTCTTTCAGGAGAAGTACTTTCATGATTATCCAAGCCCTTTCTAGAAAATTTGAGCGCCTCAGCGGGCGCTCGAGGGCGAAGGGTACAACGCCCTGGCCAACGAATTCTACCAGAGCCTGCTGCTCCGGTCAAAGTGTAAAACAGGCCGTTTCGGCAGCTCTCTTGAACTAATTTCCCTCCGGGCTTTTTTGCGCGCTGGTGTTCTTCTCCATTACGATACCGTCCTCACCGTCGGCATAATAGCGCGACCAGACATCGACTTCGACGTATCCGCAGCGTCGATACAGGCTCTTCGCCGCCTCGTTGGAGTTGCGCAGAGTCAAACGCATGCGCGGCATGCCGAGTTGCTGCTCGCAGGCGATTAACAAACTGCGCCCGATGCCCTGGCGCCGAAAGTCGGGATGGACCCCGATCGAGGCGATCCAACCCAGACTTTCTCTCCGCCGCCTGTCTCCGATCACGAAACCGATCGGACGATCTTCGGACACCGCCTTGAGGCGAACGATCTCCGGAAACGTAAGCGCCGCCAGACAATCGATCCAGGGCCAGGCATCGCGGCCAAAACAGGCTTTCTCCAAAGAGATGAAGGTGGAGAGATCGCGCCAGGTCGCTTGCTCGATGAGCGCCCCGGATCGAGTTGTCGTTTCCTCACCCAGCGTCGTTTATTTCTCCTTGCCCAAACGGAAGTTCTCCAGCATGCTCGTGAATTCCATCGGGAAGATGAACTTGGTCGCCGGGCTGGTACCCATGGTCTTCAGGGTTTCGAAGTACTGCAAGGTCATCGTCTTCTGGTCGATGGTGTTGGCGATGCTGTAAATCTTGTCTAACGCCGCCGCAAAACCTTCAGCCCGCAGCAGTTGGGATTGCCGATCGCCTTCCGCACGCAGGATGTTTGCCTGTTTATCACCGTCGGCTTTCAGAATCGCAGCTTGTTTTTCGCCGTCCGCCACGTTGACCGCCGCTTCCCGCTGGCCCAGAGATTCCGTGACTACCGCACGCCGCACACGTTCCGCCGTCATCTGGCGATTCATCGCATCCTGCACTTCGCGCGGCGGGATGATCTCCCGAATTTCGACGTTGGTTACTTTGACGCCCCAACGCTCTGTGACTTCATCCAGCTTCACGCGCAGCGTCTGGTTGATGTGGTCTCGCTGCGAGAGCACGTCATCGAGCGGGATGGCACCGATCACCGAACGCAGCGTGGTCGTGGCCATACCTTGCGCAGCGGTTTCGAAATTACCAACCTGGAGCACACTTTGCTGGGCTTCGACGACCTTGTAATACCAGATGAAGTCGATAGCAATGGGCGCGTTGTCCAACGTGATCGACGTCTGGTGGGGAATCTCGCGCACCTGCTCGCGCAGATCCACTTTAACTCCCTTGTCGATGAACGGGATGAGCAAGACCAAACCCGGACCACGTTCGCCCACGCAGCGGCCCAGGCGAAAAACCACCAGCCGTTCATATTCCTGAACGATGCGAACGGCACTTGCAAAAATGGATATACCGAACAACGCAACGACGCCAACGCCACAATAAATTACCCAAGGGCTTCCCATTTTATCCTCCTTTATCGAATTCGAAATATGATTGGATCATTCAACAGGCTCCACAACCAAGATCAGGCCTTCTCGATCACAAACCCGCACTTTGGTTCCCACATCCAGGGTTGATTCGGCACGTGCTGTCCACAACTCACCGGATATGTATACCGAACCGGTTGGATCGAGCGGCGTGCGCACTTCGCCGATCTCGCCCAGAAGCTTGGATAAATCGATCACGGGCTTCGATTTGTAGGCGATGATGGAATTGCGCAGCGCAATCCAGAAGTAGGCCATGGTTACCACTGACGTGATTACCGCCACTACGGGATATACCCCTACTCCCCCTCCTTCGGGTCGGAAAAGAAAAACCGAGCCCGCGCAGAACGCGGCGGCTGATAGCAAAAGCCACATTTCTTCGCGTTTCAAACGCAGCGCGAGCAATAAGAAGATCACCCCAAGGATGAGCACAATGATCGCCCACCAGTGGAGTGCGACCTGACTCATCCCGATGACTGCGATGCCGAGAGTAGAAAATGCCAGGACCTCCAAAACGCCCGTGCCCGGACTGACGATTGCCAAAGCCGTCAGCCACAAACCGATGACAAGTACGAGATATAGCAAGTTGGTGAACAACGGAGAGCCAATAAATTCCATGTCAAACCTCCTTCAGGAAACAGCTTGCCTCAGCATCCTGAGAATATCGAGCGTACTGATTCAAACATACCGCATAACCGACATCCAGCCGACATTTCTCACTGGGAAAATGCCGCTTTCGAGAAGGGAGTTTTTCTTCGTTTCAAGCTGGTGAGAAACACCGAACGCCTTTATACCTTACCTGTCTCAAATTCGCTGCCGTTTTACAATCGCTTTTCATACATTCGATAGGTTTTGTATACTTTCCCACCCAACATCTTCAACGAACGATTCATCATTTCGTTGTTCTCGAGGATCCAACTGCTCTCCGCCATCTCGTAGCCCTTCGCCTTCGCCCGTTTCGCCGTTTCCAGGTACATCATCGCATCCACGCCCCGCGCGCGGTGTTCGGGCATCACGCCCAGAGCGAAAACGCGAATCCATTTCATCTTGGGGCGAATCTTCCAATGCCAGACGAGTTTGAGCATGGTCAACAACTCGGGTTCACTGGGACGGGGATAAGCATAATGCAGCGGCGCACACATATCCGGCAAGGTCAGTCCGACACCAACCACCTCGCCCTCATGCTCCACCATCAACGCCAAATCGGGATCTAAAATCTGCTTCAGTCCGGCGGCGATATGTTCGATTTCGGCCTCGTTCGGTGGAACGAAACCCCAGTTCCGTTCCCACGAGCTGTTGTAGACGCGCTTGAAACGTTCGACCTCTTTATCGAATTCTCTCATTCGAAAGGAACGAACCGTCAACTTCTTGGTCTTCTTGACCTTTTCGACTACGCGGACCAATTTCTCCGGCATGTTCTCGATGAAATCGTCGATGTTGTTGGCGTACGCCAATAGATCCATGGCCTTCACGAAGCCGGCGGCCTCCATGTAATCCACGTAGCGCGGTGGATTGTAGGTCATCAACACTCGCGGGCAATCATCGAAACCATCCACGAGTAATCCCACTTCGTCGTTGGTGGTAAACATCGCCGGTCCGATGATGGAAATATGACCGGCGTTTCGAGCCCAGTCTTCCGCCGTGCGCAGCAAGAGTGCGGCGGCCTCCGGGTCGTCGAGCACTTCAAAAAAACCGTAAAACCCCACGTTGGAATCATGGAACTCGTTGTAGGCGTCGTTGGTAAAAGCTGCGATCGTGCCCACGATCTCGCCGTTACGCCGAGCGAGGAAGTACTCGACGCGCGCGTGTTCGAAGAAAGGATTTTTCTTGGGATCATGGAACTCAAGCCGCTCAGAGACGAGCGGAGGAACCCAGTAAGGGTCGTCCTTGTACACTTTCCAGGGGAAGAAAATGAATTCCTTTCGTTCGTTTTCGTTGGTGACTTTGTTGATCTGCAAATCCGACATGACTCGCCTCCAGAGAATTGACGATTTGATTATACAACGCCGTTGAGAACACCGGGTTGCGAATATCCGTGGCCGACGATCGGCATTCGACGCCGAACACACCTCGGAGAAGCGCTGCACAATACTTTGAAACGCAGCGGCGGCCGATGGTATCATGTTGGTTGGCAAGGGGAGTGCATGCGCAACGCATATTCAGCAATTTTCACCATCGGCATTCTGGCCAGCTTCATCTGGCTGGTATGGATCAGGCCTTCTCCGGAGCGCTCGGTGAAAGGTCGCAAGCGAAACGATCCGCGCCTCGGGGATATCGACGCGGGTCTCGTTGCCCTGTTTCTCGGTTTGCTTGGTGCGCGGGCGGGCTTCGTCTTCCTTCATTGGGAATACTTCTCGAGCAATCCGGTCGAAATGTTCTGGTTCTGGCAAGGTGGATTGTCCTGGACGAGCGGTGCCTTGACGGCGATTCTGGGGATTCGCATCTATGCTGCTGTCAGCGGTCACTCTTTCTGGTCTCTGACCGACGCTTTGGCACTCCCGGCAGGATTCGTCGCACTCTCCGCATGGTCGGGTTGCTACCTCGATGGCTGCGCCTACGGCATGCAAATGCCGCAAAGTGCCTGGACACCGCCGATCGAGGACATGTTCGGCGGCCTCACCTCGCGCTGGCCGACACAGTTGGTGGGGATCATTTCCAGCGTGGTGATACTGCTCTCGCTGTATGCTCTTTCCAATATACGGCCCAAACGCGGCGTGTTGGGAACGCTCAGTCTGACAACGATCGCCGCCGCGGCGTTTGGGCTCAGTTTCACGCGCGCAGACCCGGCGCTTCTCATCCGCGGCATCCGTCTGGATACACTCGGTTCTGCATTGGTGCTGCTCTTGGCCTTATCGGGTCTCGTCTGCTGCACATTGAAAAAGGATGAAAGTGCCTGACCTACGATAAAATCGTTGCATCCCAATGACACCCGTTGGGATGGCCCAAATCCCTTCCCGCTGGAAATAAATATGGGTACGCCGAGAGTAGCGAACCCCGGCGGCCATCTAAATCCAACGATGCACAATTTGCTGACGCTTGAAATCATGGACAAGCGTCTCATCAGGCGGCCTCAGCGGTAGGGGTGGTAGAAATTGGTAATCGGCAGCCGCCAATCCTTGCCAAAGGCCCGCGTCATGACTTTGATTCCAGGCGGACTCTGACGGCGCTTATATTCGCTCCTGTCGATCATCTTGACTACTTTCACGACCTCGTCCCGATCCAAACCAAGTGCGACAATGTCTTCAATACTTCTATTCTCTTCGACATACTTATGCAGGATCGTGTCGAGAATGTCATATTCGGGAAGGGCGTCGCTGTCTTTCTGATCGGGCTTTAGTTCGGCTGAAGGGGGCTTTGTCATCACGCTGTCCGGTATGACCGGCTTCTGACTATTTTGATTGATGAGCTCGCATATTTGATAGATCATGGTCTTGGGAATGTCCTTCAAGATGGCAAAACCACCTGCGGTATCGCCATAGAGGGTGGAGTATCCTACCCCCACCTCACTCTTGTTCCCGGTCGTGAGGACCATCCAGCCGAACTTGTTCGACAAAGCCATGAGTAAGGCGCCGCGAATACGCGCCTGGATATTCTCCTCGGCGACGTTGGGTTCCGTCCCCTTGAATTGAGGTTCGAGCATGTTTAAAAAGGCCTGGAACGTGTCATCGATGGGAATCACCAGAAACTCGATGCCGATGTTTTCTGTGAGGAGAAGGGCATCGTCGCGGCTATGTTGGGATGAATAGCGTGAGGGCATCGAAACGCCGATGACATTTTCACTTCCAAGCGCTCGAGCGGCGATAACCGCCGTAAGCGAAGAGTCGATTCCCCCAGAAAGCCCCACGACGACCTTTTTAAACCCATTCTTCCGTACGTAGTCGTGCGTCCCGAGGACGATAGCGTCCAGCACCTCGGCCAACGGTTCCAACGGCGTGACCAACCGGGTTTCGATGGGATCACGAGTTGCCTGGTATTGAGCGTTGGGTTGCAGAACGACCTGCCGCATCCCCTCCACGCTGTCAACGTCGACGAGTTTCCTTCTGCGAGGATCGAGGAGCCGCTGGTTGATCACAAGTCCGACGTCAATATCGGCGATGAGAATGTGCTCCTCGAATTGCGGCGCACGAGCCAACACGTGACCTTGCGGTCCACAAATCACGCTCCGCCCTTCGAAGATCAATTCGTCCTGGCCACCAATGAGATTGCAGTAGGCGACGAATGCGGCGTTATCCACGGCGCGAGTGGAGAGCATGCGCTCGCGAATCACGCCCTTCCCCATGTAGTACGGGGAAGCAGATATATTGATCAAGAGATGCGCACCACCGCGGGAAGCCTGCTCTTCGGGAGGCCCGGTCGGGTACCATATATCTTCGCATATGCTGACCCCGAAGCGGACCTCGCCCAGGTTGAAGATCGGCGATTGTTTTCCGGATTGAAAATATCGATTTTCATCAAAGACGCCATAGTTCGGAAGGTATCGTTTGGCATAAACTTCTACCAGTTCTTTGTTATGCAGCACCGCAGCCGCGTTATAGAGGTCTGGGGAGGCATACGGGACTCCGACGATTGCGATAATGCCTGCAGTCAATGGTACGAGCTCGTCGAGACCCCTGCGCGCCGCTTCGATGAAATCCGGTTTCAGCAAAAGGTCTTCGGGCGGGTAGCCGGTAACCGACATCTCTGGAAAAACTACGATGTCGACTTTCGACTCCCGGACTTTGGCAATCGCTGAGGCGATTTTCTGACAATTCCCGTCGATGTCACCGACGGTCATATCGAGTTGAGCCAGTGCAATACGAAGCTGAGTCATGGCATTAACCTACCAGATGGAGCACAAGTGACCGGAAAATAGATGGAGTTGTTCCGCTGATCGCCTGTCTAAAAATTACAGGATGTTCTCCATGGGTAATCATATCTTAATCTATCGAGCGCTGCTATTGCAGCCGAACATTCGAGTTTACCGCAACATAAGGCACGAACGCCGGGAAAGGTTTGAGCAGGCAAATCACCTCGAGGGACCACGCCATAGATCGAGATCCTCGTTCGATCGAATGAAATGCGTGGAATTAACCACACAACGGCTATACTGTGGTATCAATTCCGATGAGCGGCTTTCAAGGCGATGCTCGGCGGCCGGAGTTGAAGGCGAGAGTGTAGCAGCTGAAGCGGGCATCAACGGTCTCACGGAAGTGTTAAAAATGATGGCCGGGCAAGTATGGAACACAGACGCCACACTTTACAACTGCCTTATATACTTTTTTCCAGGGGTACAGATGACGGAACGCACCCAGTTTAATCAGCGTGTTTACCAAATCGTAGAGGGCATCCCGTCGGGTCAGGTTTTGAACTACGGCAGAATCGCGGCCTTCATACCTCCACCTTCGGGGATGCCTTACGACAGCTACTGCGCGGTTCGCGCCCGTTGGGTGGGATATGCCATGGCGAGCTGTCCGGAAGGATTGCCGTGGCACCGTGTGGTAAATGCACAGGGAGGCGTCAGCAAGAGACCGGGGTTCGGTCCCGACTTACAACGACAGCTGCTCGAGGATGAAGGCGTCGTCTTCGATGAGAAAGGGCGGCTCGATATTCAGCGATACGTCTGGCGTCCCGATCCGGCCTGGCTGCAATCCCGCGGGCTTCTGCCCCCACCCAAAGAATAGCCCCATCGCCGTCGGATTGAACGGTACGAAATCTGCGATACGGGTGGTGTGAAACCGTCCGCAGAGCTTTTAAGCCTCACGCCGTCGCAGGGACCACAGCACGGCGGCAAACAACAAAACGGATTCAATGAGTAAAATCAATGCGCTCGACCAGGCCTGGCCTCCCTGCCCAGACAATCCCAACGCCAGGCCGCGCACGAGTTGGAACGTCGGCATGGCTTGCAGCGGGGTTGTCAGGAGAGGACTCACGCCCGCCAAGGGTACGCCGGCCAGGATTCCGGGCAGCATCAATGGCAAGAGGATAAAACCACTCCACGTGTTCAACGTTGACATGTTATCGATCAATCCCCCGATCAGCAAGCCGATTAGCGTCATCGTCAAACTGATGAGCACGATGATGAGGATCGACATCAGTGGATCGCCGGTGAAGCCATTGTTGAGGAACATGATCATCCCGGAGGACAGCAACGAATAAATCAAACCCACCAGCAGTTTGCCCATGATCACATCGGGGTAACCTGCCGGCGTG
Source organism: Anaerolineales bacterium (assembly GCA_037382465.1). Classification (NCBI taxonomy): domain Bacteria; kingdom Bacillati; phylum Chloroflexota; class Anaerolineae; order Anaerolineales; species Anaerolineales bacterium. The sequence goes on from JARRPX010000017.1 coordinate 73,582, forward strand.
ACCAGGATGGCGGCAAGCGTTTTGTGATCTTTTTCTTCTACGAGCAACGTCGGCACGATGAAACTTCCGTTCATCGTCACGGCCATCATGACCCACAATACGATGAAGTACCCCTGAAGTTGTATATCCTGGAAAAACCCGAAAATCGGCTCGCTTGCATTCTCTGCGCTGCCCTGCGCCGGATGAAGTGTGCGGGTGACGACGTTGACGACCGGCGGCCGGCCGGATAGTCCCTCAACAGCCTGCATCAATGTGCGTTGAAAACCGGCCGCAGTTTCCGGATCGTCTTTGAAAATCAAGTCGAGCTCCGGCTGCTCGTCACGACGAAGCTTCGCATCGAACTCGGCCGGAAGAATCACACCGATGGCCGCACTGCCGTTGTCCACTTCCGCTTCTACTTCTTGGGGATCCGTCACGTTCGTCAACGCGACGTTGTCCATGGCCTGGATCGCAGCGAGCACTTTCGTCTCATCCGGGGCATAGAAGGCGACCTTTGTTTCGTTGATCGAATCACGAAACAGATACCCATAAAGCAGCGAAAAACCGATGGGCATGAGGATGACCACCAATAATCTGGCGTTGCGCAGCGCATCGATGAAATCCTTACGTGCCACACTCAGACTTACGCGCAAGTTCATAGGAGCATCCTCCCCGTCAGCCGGATGAAGACATCCTCGAGAGATGCTTCCAAGGAATGGACGGTGAGCACCTTTCCATTCCGCATCCATTGCGCCATTTGTGCAGCATCAGCGGCTTCGTCGAGGGAAAGGAGGTGCTCGCTGTCATCATCCAGAATGACCCTGGCTTTGCGCTCCCCGTACTTGAGTTTCAGGTTGCGAGGGGTATCCATGGCAATTATTTTCCCCTCACTCAGAAACGCCACCCTGCGGCACAGCTCATCAGCCTCTTCCATGTAATGCGTGGTCAGAAACACCGTCGTGCCTGTCTCTCCCAGGTTCTCGATCGTCTCGCGAATCGCCCGCGCCGCAGCCGGATCGAGTCCGCGCGTGGGTTCATCCAGGAAGAGTACTTTGGGCTCGTTCAACAAAGCGCGTGCAATCAGCAAGCGCTGCTTCATGCCGTTGGAAAACACCTTTATCTTTTCCCTGGCGCGGTCCTGCAGTCCTACCCGTTCCAGCAACGCTTCCACACGTTTCTTTCCCACACCATGGAGCTGTGCGAAGAAGGTTAGATTATCGCGGGCGCTCATGCGTTCATAGAGGTTCTGATACTCGAAAACCACACCGATCAGCGGTTTGATCTTCGCCCGCTGTTTGACGATGTCGTAGCCGGCGATGCTCGCTTTTCCGCTCGTCGGTCGAAGCTGACCGGTGAGCATCATGATGGTCGTCGTCTTTCCCGCACCGTTGGGCCCCAGGAAACCGAACACCTCTCCCGCTTCCACACGAAACGTGAGCTGATCCACGGCGACGACACCGTTGTATCTCCTGACCAGTGATTCGGTTTGGATCATGCGGCCTCCAGATGACCCATTTCTTTCCCCCAAGCGATTCGTGAATTGCAGCAATTAACCTGTCAGGTCTGGCTTGCATACGCTGACTGGAGAAATCGGCCTCACTCAACGTGAGAGACGACTTTATTAAAAGGTATCACATTGGGCGATCGAAATCCGCTCTCGATGAAGTTCGCGGCAGCGGGAGACGACACTTACGGAAGTGCCGCATTGAGCATGGACAACACCTGCACCCAATCGTAGCCCAGGATAACCGCCACATCGATCTCAGAGTCTGGGTTGCGCTGGTACAGAATCTGACTCTGAGTCAAGTTGACCAACTCCATCAAGTACTGCGTCGTGTAGGGATTTCCCGTGTAGTCGATCACGTGGGTCTGCGGGTAATCCATCCGATCTGCGTTCGACACCTCCACGACGTTGAAACCGAACTGGCGCAGTAAGTCTGCCGCTTGCCCCGCCAAACCCTCCTCGCCGGCGCCGTTGAGGACGGCGAGGCGAGCCCCTTCCTGCTGTGCCGCTTCGTCCGGTTGCTCTGCATCGATAGAAGGTCCGATGGCTCCCGACGAGGTGAAGATCTCGTCACGCAGGAGCCGGATTTGATCCGGGACGGGTTTGAGCACTTCGGCTTCCTCACCGCCGTAGAGAACCGTCTCGAGAGTGACGTTCGTCGGCGGCGCGATCACGCCGCGGCGGATGTCTTCCTGTTTCACTTTCAGCGCAGTAAGCCCCAACGAAATCATCTCGTCCAGCGACAGATTCGTACGGATGCCGGAGGCCAACTCCTGATAAAGGGCAGGTGCTTTCGAAAGCAGCGAAGGCAGATTTCCCAGGTTGAGGATTTTATTCCGGATGGCGATGGCCACCTGCTGCTGACGGCGAGCGCGGTCGAAATCTCCACCCTCCGATTTCCGCGAACGAGCGTAGGCCAACGCCGTTTCACCGTCGAAGGTGTAGGTGCCTGCCTCCAGGCGAATGGTGTTGTCCGGGCCGATGGGGTCGATTTTGATATACTCGGGAACCTCGACTTGAATGCCGCCAATTTCGTCGACCATTCTCTCGAAGGCGCTGAAGTCGATCTGCATGTAGTATTGAATGGGAACGCCGATGAATTTCTCCACCGTCGCAACGGCAAGCGCCGGTCCACCGCCTGGAAGGCGATCTTTTTCCCCGATGAAGTATGCGGTATTGATGCGGCCGTGTCCGTAATTCGGAATTTCAACCCACAGGTCGCGCGGGATTGAGAGCATCCCCGCCGTCATGCTGACCGGGTCCAAGGTCGCCAGCATCATCGAATCGGTGCGCGGTGGCCCCTCCCCCGAAAGCCAGTCCCGGAAATCGAGGCCCATCAGCAGGATGGTCACACGCTCGGTTCCGTTCCAGGGATCTGGCAGTTCCTCGAGCAGCGGCGCCGTGGGTGTCGTTCCGGGCACCGCCGAGCTGTTCGAAGAGATTTCGAAAGAAGGCAAACCCATCCCCGACCAGGCGGCGGCCAGATCGCGTACTGCACTGAAGATGAGTATGATGGAGAACACCGCCGCAACGAGAAACGCTCCAGCCAGGATGCGGATGATCCGGCTCGAGGGCCTGCGGCGCTTCTTCGCTTGTGGTTTTCGACTTAGTTTCATACTGCCGTATCCATACTCCCAGACTTCAGACAAGATGCCGACCGATGTGTCAATAAAGAATCGAGGGGCGCTTTATGAAACCGCTGCAAATCGCTCCCCAATTTGAAATTCTGTCGGATTATATCACGCAACCAAATTGTCTTTTCCTGCGCAACTCGCCAAGTGCAGAGACGAGTTTCATCCATAAAAACATGCCCTCGTCGGCCTTGTCTTCCCATCTATTCCCCTGCCAGACTCTCCCAGCGATCCAGGCATAAATTCAACTGCTTCTCGAGTTCGGCGTAGGTCTGTCCCAACTGTTGGATTTTCACGTGATCGTTCGTTGAGGCCTGGATTTCTCTCGCCGTTTTTGCCAGCGCGGTTTCGATTTCATGAATCTGCGTCTCGAGTTCTTCGATTCCGGCTCGGGATGGGATGCGGCGTTTCTCGACGGACCGGGCGGTCCGTTTCGGCTTATCCTTTCCCTTCTCGCCTTTCTCACGCCGTGCTTCCAGGTAGGCGGCGTATCCACCTTTCACCACCTCGAGGACTCGCTCGAAGGGTTCGACGACCCACACCTGTGTGGCCAACACGTCGATCAAATAGCGGTCGTGAGAAACGAGCAGGATCGTTCCGGGAAAATCTCCCAACGCCTGTTCGAATATTTCTTGCGAGCGAATATCGAGATGATTGCTGGGCTCATCCAGCATGAGGAAATTCGCGCCCTCGAGCGCCAGAACGGCCAGGGCAACACGCGCCCGTTCCCCTCCGGAGAGGATTTCGATCCGCTTCTCGATCGTGTCGCCCGTAAACAGGAAACGGGCGAGCAGGCTCCGCGCCTCAGATATCTTCAGCTCCGGGGCGACAGCAAGGATGGTTTCTAAAACCGTGTACTTAGGGTTCAGACCCTCGTGTGCCTGGGCGAAATATCCCACGTGAAGACTTGCCCCGAAGTGAACGTCGCCGGCGAACGGCTCGACCTCACGCAGCAGCGTCTTGAGAAAGGTCGTCTTCCCCGCCCCGTTCGGACCGATGATGGCGACACATTCCCCTCTGTGGAGGATCAAATCCGGCACGAGGAAAAGGGGAGTATCTGAATCTGAGTAACCGATCTGCAGATCGTGCGTCTCCAGAACGATGTCACCCGAGCGTTTTACCTCGCCAAAATCGACACGCACGCGCTGCACCACTTTCACGGGAGATATGGCGCTTTCCTGCAGCATCCGTTCCAACCGCTTTCGTCTGCCTTGCGCCTGACGGGTGTTCTGCCCGGCAATGTTGCGGCGTATGTATTCCTGCTCCTTTTGAATGTGCTCTTGCTGCGCTCGATACTCGGCCTCCCGCCGTTGCCGTCGTTCGATGCGCTGGTCCACGTAGGCGGAATAATTTCCCCGATAGGCCTCGAGGCCCGTCGACGACATCTCCAGGATCCTGTCCACAGTATGGTCGAGAAAATAACGATCGTGAGAAACCATCAAGGCTGCGCCGTCCCATTCACGCAGCCAGCCCTCCAGCCATTCGACGGCTTCCAGATCCAGGTGATTGGTCGGCTCGTCGAGGATCAACAGATCGGGATTTTCGAGCAGCAGTCTCGCCAGAAATGCGCGCGTACGCTCCCCGCCCGAGAGTTGTCGAATGGGATGACTGTATTCATCCTCACCGAAACCCAGACCGTTGAGGACGCGGCGAATTTGAGCGGGATAGGTGTACCCACCTGCCAATTCAAACGCTTCCTGAAGCGGACCATAGCGTTCCAGGGCAGCTTCCGCTTCCTCCGGATCGGCCATTTTCTTTTCCAGGCTCGCCAGAGTCTTTTCCTGGGCGCGCAAGGAAGTAAAAGCCTGCAGCATGGAGTCCCACAACGTTTCGGAGAGTTCGTTCCGGCGGCTTTTCGAGTAGCTGACTTCCTGGGGTAGATACCCGATCTGCAGCGAGCGTGCGCGTTGCACGGTGCCCTGGTCCGGTTTCTCGAGCCCGATGAGAACGCGTAGCAAGGTCGTCTTTCCGATTCCGTTGGGGCCAACGAGTGCAATGCGGGCGCGGCGAGGAATCACGAGAGACACCCTGGAAAATACGTCCTGGGCGCCGTACGATTTCGCAACCTCGGAAGCAGATAACAGCGACATCGGAGGGATTATACCCCAGGCTCTTTTGGCGCCTGACGGCTGCACGTTTCCATGCGGCAGGCCAGTGCGCTATAATTTCGGACGTAAGCAGAGAGGGAAAGTCTACTCGTGGAAAGTCCGTCTTCGGTAAGCTACCGCGGTCTGATGATCGCCGCGATCATCCTCGCCGCAATCGGCTGGCTGGGACTGCTCGTGCTGATGAACGTTACCCTGCCAACCGTCGGACCGCGTTGGTTCTTCTTCTTCCTCTGGGTGCTGGCCGTGACCGGTACGGTGCTGCCCTTCATCTGGCTGCTTCACCGTCGTTTCTCGGCCGACCGTCCGGCGGCTCCATCGACCCTGCTGCGGCAGGGTTTGTGGGTCGGATTGTATGCCGCTCTTTGTGTCTGGCTGCAGATCAACCGCAGCCTCTCGCTTCCGCTTGCGATCCTGCTGGCGGCTGGTGTGGGATTGTTGGAATGGCTGCTGCGTATCCTGGAGCGAAGCAACTGGAGACCGCGGGATCCACACTCGAGCAGTGGTTGTCGGTGAGTCTGGTGCCCGTGATCAACGCCACGGGCGTCATTCTTCACACCAACCTCGGTCGCGCCCCGCTGTGCGAGAGCGCCCAGGCCGCCATGCGTGAGGTTTCCCGCGGGTACAGCACGCTCGAATACAATCTCGCCCGCGGCGCACGCGGGAAACGCGAAGTCCACGCGGGAGGCATGCTGCAAAGACTCACCGGCGCCGAAGCGGCGCTGGTCGTCAACAACAACGCTGCCGCGGTGTTGCTTGCCCTGACTGCGCTGGCCCGACGGAAGGAAGTGCTCGTATCGCGCTCGCAGTTGATCGAGATCGGCGGTGGATTTCGCATCCCTGACGTGATGCGCCAATCGGGCGCCAAGCTGATCGAAGTGGGCACCACCAACCGCACACATCCAGCGGATTTCGAATCCGCCATCAACAAACGCACGGCACTGATCCTGCGCGCCCACCATTCCAATTTCAAGATCGTCGGCTTCACCACCGAACCACCGCTGGAAGAACTTGTGCGCCTGGGAGAGAAACACAGCGTACCCGTGCTCGACGATCTCGGTTCCGGTGCGCTGCTGGACACGGCGCAGTTCGGATTGGGACACGAACCGACGGTACAGGAATCCCTGCAGGCCGGCGCCCCACTTGTGGCTTTCTCGGGCGACAAGCTGCTCGGAGGACCGCAAGCGGGGATCATCGTCGGCGAAGGGGCGCTGGTGGAACGGCTCCTCAAGCACCCGCTCGCCAGAGCCCTGCGGCCCGATAAATTGTGCCTGGCGGCGCTCTGCGCTACGCTGCAGCATTATCTGCGCGAAGAAGCAGTATCTGCGATCCCCGTGTGGCGGATGATTTCCACAGGAGAAGAAACACTGCAGAAACGTGCGCAGCGATGGGCAGCACAAATCGGCCGGGGAGATGTCGTCGCCAGTCGTTCGACGGTAGGCGGCGGCAGCCTGCCCGAGGAAACGCTGCCGACCTGGGTGCTGGCGATCGAGAGGCGCCATCCAAACGCGTTCACCAAACAATTGCGCAGCGCCGAACCGGCAGTGATTGCGCGTATCGAAGAGAATCGAGTAGTGCTGGACCCACGTACGGTGCTTGAAGCGCAAGACGAAGCGCTCATTCGAGTTCTCAAGCAAGCCCTGCAACGCAGAAGTGGGCAGAAGTAGTCTTTCCATCACATCCTGGTTTTCGCGGGATAGCTTAAAGGATCAACTTGCATGAAGAATGAAATCGACGACCTCATGACCGCAGGCGAAATTGACGCCTTACTCATCGCCGGACCGACTTCGCACAATCCCGCGATGGTGTACTTTACGGGCATCAAGCCGATCAGCAGCACCTTCCTGATCAAAAAAGTCGGCCAGGCGCCGGTTTTGTTCTATCTTCCCATGGAACGCGACGAAGCTGCCAACACCGGGCTGCAAACCAAGAACATATTCGACTACGACATTTATAAACTGCTGGAAGAAACGGGCGGCGACCACATGCGCATGTTGGCGCTGCAGTTGCAGCGTATGCTCCAGGATTTCGACGTCTCGGGACGCGTGGCGCTGTACGGAGAAACCGAAATCGGCTCGCTGTTCGCGTCACTCAGACTACTGGAGCAAATTCAACCCGATGTGGAGATCGTCGGCGAGGATACTTCCAGATCCGTGCTCGGCCGCGCACGTACGACGAAGGACGAAGACGAAATTTCCCGCATCCGCAAGATGGGACAGGTCACGACCAACGTGGTGTCCGACGTCGCCGGGTTCCTGACGTCCCACAACGTGAAAAACGACCTGCTCGTAGATCGAAGCGGCAATGTGCTCACCGTCGGCGCAGTGAAGCGGCGCATCAATACCTGGTTATCCATGCGCGGGGCCGACAATCCCCACGGCTGCATTTTCGCCATCGGGCGGGACGCCGGTGTGCCCCACAGCAGCGGCAGCGACGACGACCCGGTGGCCGTGGGCAAATCGATCATCTTCGACATCTATCCCACGGAAGCCGGCGGTGGATACTATTTCGATTTCACCCGCACGTGGTGCCTGGGGCACGCGCCCGATGACGTGCAGGCTGCGTATGAGGACGTCCTCGACGTGTACGACTCCGTCCGGGAGGCCATGGAAGTAGATGCGCCCTTCCGGGATTATCAGATCATGGCCTGCGAGATGTTCGCCGAGCAGGGACATGCGACGATCATGTCGGACAGCAATACAAAAGAAGGCTACGTTCACTCTCTGGGGCATGGATTGGGGCTGGACGTTCATGAAGCGCCAAACTCCGTCCACCTGGAAAGCAATCAAGACCGGCTGCGCCCCGGCTCCGTGGTCACCATCGAACCGGGTCTATATTATCCGGGGCGGAACTACGGGGTGCGAATCGAAGATACAATATGGGTACGTCCGGACGGGAAGATGGAAATCCTGGCCGACTATCCCAAAGACCTTGTGCTGAAAATGCCGGGCATCTAGGTCGACCCTTTTGGGTGCTCTCCGATCCGTCTGAGGGAAATTCGAGGTGAATGTGGAACAAGAAACACGCATACTTGGCATCGAGACATCTTGCGACGAGACTGCCGCCGCGGTGGTGGAAGATGGCCGCAGGATCATCTCCAATGTCGTTGCCTCCCAGGTGAACATTCACGCCGAGTATGGCGGCGTTTTCCCGGAACTGGCCTCACGCGCCCACGTAGAAGTCATCTACCAGGTCGTATCCAGCGCGCTCTCGCAAGCCCACATTGCCGCAGAGGCCGTGGATGCCATCGCCGTCACGCGGGGACCCGGATTGGCGGGCTCTCTCGTCGTTGGGATGAATATGGCCAAGGGGCTGGCGTTCGGTTCAAAGGTTCCCTTGCTGGGGATCAACCACCTGGAGGCTCATCTCTATTCGACCTGGCTGGTTTTGGATGAACCCGAACCCGACTTTCCCTTGTTGGGCTTGATTGTGTCTGGTGGACACACCGAACTCGTTTTGATGAGCGACCACCTGACCTACCAGCGGTTGGGCGGAACGCTTGACGACGCGGCCGGTGAGGCTTTCGACAAGGTCGCCCGTTTGCTCGGTCTGGCCTATCCCGGGGGTCCGGCGATACAGCAAGCCGCCGAAAATGGGAATCCTGAAGCGTTGAAGTTTCCGCGTGCCTGGCTGGAGGGAACGTGGGATTTTTCTTTCAGCGGTTTGAAGACAGCCGTGCTGCGCGAGGTGCGCAAACGGCAACCGGATATCGAAGCCGGAGTCGAGGCGCCTCGCCCGGGGCTGCCCATCGCCGACCTCGCCGCATCGTTCCAGGCCGCCGTCGTCGATGTTCTCGTGGGGAAAACGCTGGCCGCTGCAGAAGAATTCCAGGCGCGGGAGATACTCGTCGCCGGGGGCGTTTCAGCCAACCGGCCGCTGCGACAGGCGTTTCAATTGAGTTCGAAACTCCCCGTTCGGGTCCCGCCGCTGCACTTGTGCACGGATAACGCCGCCATGACTGCCGCAGTCGGGCACCGGCGATTCCTTGCCGGCCAACGCGACGCCCTGGATATCGATGTGCTCCCGAACTGGTCCTTGTAGAAACGGAACAAACCAGAACCACTCAATCGTCCCATCCGGGCAAACTGGCGCGGATCGAATCGACGCCGTAGTACTCCGCAGCGCAAAGGTTGTACCAATAGCCGGGATCGGGCGATAGTTCTCCGACTCTCGGGATGATGTGATCGATCTGGACCACCTCGATATCCTTAACCCCGCGTTCATTGGCCTCCCGTATCTCTCGATCGCGAGTGTCCCAAAACTGGGACCATTTCTGATAATGAGGTAGGTCTTTAATCACACCATAGGCGACACGAAGAGGGTATAAACACATTGCAGAAAGTACAAACAGCGTGCAAACTACAAGAACGGATTTGTATTTGAAAGACAAACCGTATTTTTTCGTTAAAACTTGAGCGGCAATCCAACCCAGGCACATGATCGCACAAACCATAACAACCCTTGCTAGGATTAACGCTCTTGACTCAGGATATGCATGTTGAACATATGCTGAGGGTGCTATACAACAAACGATCAATACATATGCTGCCAACGGTATTAATAACACACCAATCAATAAGTGCGAAAATCGAGAGAAGCCAGGCAATTGGAAGCGTAAATTGAGAGCTACAGACAGGAAGAATGCAATTATGAGTGTATATATCGAAGGCGTTCGTAATGCTTTGATTGTGCCGACAATAAAATCCATTGAGTGAGTGAATGACATTCGGATAAGAGAATATAGATCAGGAGGAGAAGGCAGTGCCATGTCTATTCGTCTCACTTGATTCGCTGGTGATATATACAGGAAAACAAGCGCTATAAATGATGCAATCACAGTAATGGACAATACAAGAATTAATGGCCGCTGGTCACTTAGATGGCTTTTGTTTCGAACGAGGACTACGACAAGAAATATTAAGAAGAAACCCAATTGTAGCGCAGTGGAAGTCTCTGAGAATCCACCCGAAAAAACAGCCAACAAGCTCATGAAACCTAAAGCCACTGGAGATGCATTGGGTTTTTTACTCTGTCTCAGAACTACGACAACCAACCATGTGAATAATATCAATGGAGCCAAGTAAGTTAACATTCCGGATCGCCAATAAAGAGATTGTGACAAATCAGGAGCTTGATACAACGTCAGAAAGATTAAGACCTCAGCGATAGACAGGAAATACAAATCAGGAAGTCTAGTTCCAAGAGTATAAAAGACCTCTCTGAGCGCCATACTCAAACCAATCAACCAGAACAAAATGGCGAGTCCGGGTAAGAGACCATTGAATTTTGGTGGAAACAGACCGGAGACCATCGAAAGCAGAATCATGGAATATCTGTTCCCAGGAAAACTCGTGATCCCAAAGTAAGGACCCCAAGAAGCTTTCCAGAATCCTTGATTTCTCAATAAAGCGCCAAAGCAATAGTCATCCCCACTGTACCGCATGTGGCTACCGATAAGCGCATAACTGGCCAGGACAGCTCCAAATGCAAGGCATAGGAATATTAGGAATATCTGGTGAAATCGTTCACGATTGAGTAAATCAGACACTGGAAAAAGCCCCCAAATTTGGATTGCGATTATCATAACATAATACAATGCAAGTACTCTTCCGACAGAATGTTGTCACAATGTGAGATTTCATCTGAATCGAATCTAGCGAGAGAAGTTGACGAATTACTCAATGCCCCTTAACACTGCTGCAGGTGATTTACTTATCATATGTTATATTTGCGGATAGCAATCAGGAGCCAATCGAACTACAACAAAGTACAAGAGGAAACATCCGATGAGCATTACCGAAACCACCAAAAATTATAATCCCACACATCATCGCTTCTTCACCCAATCGAAAATTTTATACGGGGCCGTGTTGCTATTTCTCTTCGGGATCGGATTGGGTTTGCGCCTCGTCGACATCACGGATGCACCCCTCGATTTCCACCCATGGCGCCAGCTACGCGCCGCATCGATCACTCGCGGCATATACTACGCCGCGCTGCCAGACGCCGATCCCGAAACCCGGCAGGCGGCCATCTCGCTGGGAAGCCAGTTCGAAACGCTCGAGCCAAAGGTCTTCGAGACCATCGTCGCCTATACCTACAAACTGGTCGGCGGTGAGCATTTATGGATCGCCCGGCTGTACGCAATTCTGTTCTGGATCATCGGTGGATTGGCGCTCTTTCTCATTGCCCGCCGCGCAACATCGGAGGACGGCGCAATCGTAAGCCTGGCATTTTACATGTTCGCCCCTTTCGGCTTCAGCGGAAGCCGCGCCTTCCTGCCGGAGCCGTTGATGATCATGTTCATCTTGCTTGCGGTTTACGCATTTCAACGCTGGGCCGACGAAAACACGTGGAAGTGGGCCCTACTTTCCGGAATTCTGGCCGGCATCGCAATCTACATCAAAGTCTTCGCCGTATACCCACTTGCCGTGGCGGCCGTCCTGGTCGTGCTCGTCAATTGGGGATTCAAACGAGCCATAAAAGATCCGAAAGTATGGGCGGCGGCCGGTATCATGTTCCTCATCCCCGCGCCGTATTACCTGTTTGGACTTTCCGGATCGTACTCCCCTGGAGAATATCTGAGCAGTTGGACGCTCGGGCACATCCAACTTTTACTTCAACCGGGCTTTTACGTACGCTGGATGACGGTGCTCCACGACCTGGTCAATCTCACCGTGCTCTTGCCCAGTTTGATGGGCGTTTGCCTGCTCCCCCAAAAATCGAGAGCGCTGTCTCTCGGCATGTGGATCGGTTATCTCCTGCTGGGAATGTCCGTTCCTTCCCTGATACTCTCCCACACGTACTACAGCCTCATCATAGTTCCGATCATCGCCTTTTCTCTGGCGCCGTTGGGAGATTTACTGCTGTCGAGGATCGCCGCCCTGTCCAGATCATGGCAAGTCTTCTTCCTTGGAGTCGCCATGCTCAGCGTGGCGTACCCCATCGTGCGTGAACGGAATTCTCTTGTAGCCCGGGATTACAGATTGGAAGTTCGAGGCTGGGTACAACTCGCCGAAGAGCTGCCGCCCGGGAAGTTAATCGGCATCACCCACGATTACAACACCCGCCTGAATTACTACGGATGGCGTGCCGTTGCCCCCTGGCCCAACGCATCGGACATCGAAATGGACGTCCTCACCGGAGAGGTCCCGCTTCTCGACAATCCGGATTGGCTGCCGATCTTCGAGCAAAAAACAAATGGCTATGATTATTTCATCGTTACCGTATTCAACGAATTGGAAGCGCAACCGGTGCTGCGTTCGATTCTCTATGATAACTACGAGATATATGCCGAAGATGGCCGCTATATCCTCTTCGATCTCAATTCTATGAAATAGTGACTATACTTCTGCCTATTTCATGTCATCTGAACAATATTCGACTTCACCCAATACAACTCATTCGTGATAAGGGTAATTATTCCCCGGCGGAGTGCCTAGTTATTCAAGAGGGATTTTTTCCGCATCTTCAATAATGCCACCAGCTAAGACACAGCTAGGAACCATACAAGACAGATTTATTCTGTTACTATTTCTGCTTGTTTTATGTGACTCGACTGTTCAACAAGATACCGGGAATGGAATTTCTAAATTTTCCGTGAAATTTTACAAGAAAATTCTTAACAACTCGGATGCTCTTCCTAAATGGGTGTAAGCCCGGCATGTTTTACGACGCACACAAATACTAAACCGCAATTATTCTCGGCGTTAAAGCATCCTATCCAAGTTAGTAATTCGTTGATCGCGTCAATGCCATACAATCTGCGAACGTCGATCCGATCCGCATAAATACACCTGCCCTCTCATAGATTTTTTACAATTCTTCCTTATCGGGAGGCAAGACGCATATCGCGTTCAGGCTAGGTTCACAGCGACGTGTGGAGCTTTCAATGCTTACCATATCGGCCGCGAATGGGATAAACAGAATTTCAGTCGCCAGCTAAAGCCTCTACACAACTGTGATACACTAGCATACTATTTACTAGGAGATCAACTCGATGGAGAAGCTAGTAAATTCTGAATCTGAATCCACAATTAAATCAGGTCTTTTATCTCAATTGGGTGGGCTACGTTATGTTGCAATTCTGGCTTTGTTCATCCTCGG